>JANQQY010000633.1 GCA_028284845.1 Spirochaetales bacterium | reverse complement strand
CGACGGCGAACCCGCATTGAGACTCGGAAACGGGATCTACGTGACGCAGGGAGATATCCGACAAGTGCAACTCGCCAAGGGCGCCATTGCCGCCGGCGTGCGCGTCATGCTTGAGGAGGCGCAGATCGACGCGTCCGACCTCGCTGCGATCTACCTCGCCGGCGGGTTTGGGACCTACGTGCGACCGGCATCCGCGGTTCGCGTCGGTCTGCTTCCACGAGTCGATCTCGCGCGGGTGATCTCCATTGGAAACGCTGCCGGAGCGGGCGCCGCACGAGCGCTTGTCGACCGTGCCGCGGATGCGGAGGCGCTCGAAATCACCAGAAGCTGCTCGTACACCGAGCTGAGCGGATCGGTTTCGTTTCAGAACCACTATATGGAGGAAATGCTCTTCCCGGAGAGTTGACTCATTTTTTACAGATTTAGTCACCTATTCTTCGTATCTTCGAGGAATGAGGCGTACGATCTACCTCAACGCCGGAAAAAAGCGCGGCGCAGATGGTGGACGCCAAGCAGCAATTCCCTTCCCGACACGACCGCAAACGCCGGTTACCGACCCCAAACATGCTCGTACCGCTCCGGCTCCGGCGACGCCTCCACGCACGCGATTCGCGAACCAGCTTCGTTCGTGGGTGAGTCGTCATCGATCCCTCGCTCTCCTCGCCTCCGGCTTCGCACTCGCCTTTCTCGCCTCCTTCCTCTACGACCTCTTGCGTACGGACCCGGTGATGATCACCCCGGGAGATGTCGACCTCGCCGTCGACAAGTCGATCGAGGAGTTCGCATCACGTCCGGCGGCGACGACGGCAGCTTACGCAAGCGTCGCCCCGTCGGTCGTTCGAGTCCGAAGGATGGCCGCGGATCCTCTGGACGAAACGGAGATCGGTGTAGGAACCGGTGTGGTGATCCAGCAGAGCGGTGAGATCCTCACGAATCTTCACGTCGTGGCGGGCGCTGAGCGAATCAACGTGGTTTTTGCGAACGGCTTTGAGACGAGTGCCGAGGTGACCGGGGCTCAGCCGGAGAACGACCTGGCGGTGTTGACCCCGGAGGTCATTCCGGAGGGTCTACCGCCGGCAACGCTTGGGTCTACCGCGGATCTGCGCCCCGGGGATCCAGTCGTCGCCGTTGGCCACCCATTTGGAATCGGACCGTCGGCGTCGGCCGGCATTGTATCTGGGCTTCGTCGTAGCTACACCAGCTTCGACGGCAGTGCGCTCTTGGACAACTTGATCCAATTCGATGCCGCCGCAAATCCGGGCAACTCGGGTGGTCCGCTCGTGAACCGCCGCGGCGAGGTCGTCGGGATCGTGACATCGATTTTGAACCCAACAGAGGACTCGGTATTTGTTGGAATTGGTTTCGCAGTTCCCATCGAAACGGCGGCGAACGCGGCCGGCCCCAATCCCTTCTAGGACGGTATTCATGGCAGACGCACGACGAGAGACGGTACATCGAGAACGGGTTGAACTCATGGAGTCGGTACTCTACGAGGTGAAGAAGACCGTCGTGGGGCAAGATCACTTCCTTGAGCGGGTGCTCGTGGCGATGCTTGCCGGAGGGCATTTGTTGGTCGAGGGGGTACCGGGCCTCGCGAAGACACTCACGGTGAAGACCTTGGCGGATGTCGTTCGTGGGCAGTTCAAGAGAATTCAGTTCACACCCGATCTGGTTCCAGCCGATCTCATCGGCACCAGGATCTACAATCAGAAGGAGGCCGAGTTCACGACATCGCTCGGCCCGGTTTTCGCGAACCTCCTGCTGGCGGATGAGATCAATCGCGCACCGGCGAAGGTTCAGAGCGCGCTTCTTGAGGTGATGCAGGAGCATCAGGTCACGATCGCGGGAGAGACCTACAAGGTGCCGGAACCCTTCCTTGTCATGGCAACCCAGAACCCCATTGAGACCGAGGGCACCTATCCGTTGCCGGAGGCTCAGGTGGACCGGTTTATGATGAAAGTACTGGTCGGGTACCCGAATGAAGAGGAAGAGTTCGTTATCGTCCAACGGGTCGTTTCGTCCCTGATGGACTCGGGAGCGGTAACCACGACCGACGAGCTTCTCTCGCTCCAGCGTGAGTGTCAGAAGAGCTACGTTGATCCCTCCCTCATCACCTATGCGGTGCGCCTCGTTACGGCGACTCGCGATCCGGCGCGATTCGGTGCGGAGGAGATGGAGGCCTACATCAGCTACGGCGCGAGCCCACGCGCTTCCATCCATATCATCGAGGCGGCGCGCGCACTCGGCTTCCTCCGCGGCAGGGCCTATGTCCTACCGGAGGACATCACCGACGTTGCACCGGACGTTCTTCGACACCGCGTCGTCCGAACCTACGACGCAATGGCCGACGAGATCTCCGGAGATCAGATCGTCGCAGCGCTCATGCGTGCCATTCCAGCGCCGGAGAAACCACTTGAGAGCCATGTCGAGATCACAAGAGACGCCTGAGCGACTACTCAACCGCCTGGAGTGGACCGTCATCCGCCGACTCGACGGTCTCTTTCAGGGCGAGTACCGCAGCCTCTTCCGGGGTGACGGTCTCGACCTCGCAGACCTCCGCGAGTATCAGCCAAACGACGATGTACGCTACATCGATTGGAATGTTACCGCCCGTCTTCAGACTCCCTACGTCCGACAGTTCCATGAGGACCGAGAGCTCACGGCGCTCTTTGTCGTTGATCTGAGCCCCTCGGTCGAGGCGAGTTGGTCTGCTCGCAAGAAGCGGACGGTCATCATTGAGTTTGTCGTACTCGTTGCACGGCTGCTCACACGCCGAGGAAATCGCGTGAGCGCAATGATCTTCGACGGCCGGTCGATGCGTCACGTCCCAGCCGGCGGCTCACGCGA
>JANQQY010000625.1 GCA_028284845.1 Spirochaetales bacterium | reverse complement strand
CCGCATCTACGATCGCACGGAGGTGCTCCGGAGTGGTACCGCAACACCCGCCAATGATGTTTACGAGGCCCTCCTTCGCGTAGCTCCCAAGGATGTCGGCCATGAATGACGGAGTGTGATCGTACTCGCCCATCTCGTTGGGCAGCCCGGCGTTCGGGTGGGCGCTCACCGGGAAGGGCGCGACCCTCGCGATCGATGCGACATGGTCGCGGAGCTGATCGGCCCCGAGGGCGCAGTTGAGACCGACCGAGAAAGGCCGCGCGTGGAGAATCGAGTAGTAGAAGGCCTCCGGCGTCTGCCCAGTGAGCGTGCGGCCGCTCGCGTCGGTGATCGTCCCGGAGATCATGACGGGAGCCGATCTGCCGCTCGATTCAAAGAACGAGAGAATCCCGTGGATCGCCGCCTTGCTCACGAGCGTGTCAAAGACTGTCTCCACGAAGATGAGATCGGAGCCGCCATCAAGAAGAGCCTTCGTTGCGAGTGCATAGGTCTCCGAGAGCTCGTCAAAGGTGGCGTTGCGAGCGCCCGGATCATTCACATCAGGCGAGATGGAGAGGCTTCGATTCGTGGGCCCAAGGACGCCGGCGACCCAAGCGGGCCGACCGTTGGTCGCGGAGAAGTCGTCCGCCGCCGCGCGTGCGACGCGAGCACCGTAGAGATTGAGCTCGTAGACGTACTCTTCCAGGGCGTAATCGCTCTGCGTCACACTGGTCGAGTTAAAGGTGTTGGTCTCCAGAATGTCCGCGCCGGCGGCGAGCATCTGAGTATGGATCTCGTAGATCATGTCCGGACGAGTGATGGAGAGGATGTCGTTGTCGCCCTTGAGCGACTGATTGGACGATCGCAACCTCGCGAGGAATCGGCCCGCCTCGTCATCGCTGGTACGCGAGAAGAGCTCCTCGTGCCGAGCAAGGACCCCGGATCGTTCCGGAAGGCGCTCACCACGAAAATCCTCTTCTTCGGGACGGTGAGCCTGGATCATCGTTCCCATCGCACCGTCCAGATGGACGATTCTATCCCTGAGCGTTTCCGCAAGCACAGAAACGCGATCGGTGTACTTCATTGCCGCCTACTATACTAAAAGAGCGATCGAGGGGCTAGCAGACGCTCCGGAGCCTCCAAGCGGCGCACGCACGTCGCTCTGCTATCGGTCCTTCTTCTTCGCCCACGTATCACGCAGACCGGTAATCCGGTTGAACACCGGGGAGTCGGATTGGTGATCGATCAAATCCGCGACGAAGTATCCGTGCCGCAGGAACTGGCAACGATCGCCGGGAGCGTATTCTGCTACGGCGGGTTCGGCACGTGCCGACGCAAGGACCGACTTGCTCTCCGGGTTGAGAAAGTCGCGGAAGTCGAGATCGCCAAGATTCACCATGTCCTCGCGGACAAAGAGGTGATCGTAAACCCGTACTTCGAGAGGTAGCGACGAGTCGGCGTGAACCCAGTGGAGCGTCCCCTTCACCTTCCGCCCATCCGGCGATTCACCGCCCCTCGACTCGGGGTCATAGGTGCAGTGGAGCTCCGCAACCTCTCCATTGGCATCCTTGATGACATTGGTACAGGTGATGTAGTAGGCGTGCTTGAGTCGAACCTCTCTCCCCTGCGAGAGCCGAAAGAACTTCTTTGGCGGATCTTCCATAAAATCATTCCGATCGATGTAGAGTTCCCGTCCAAAGACGAGCTCACGTGATCCGGCCGATTCATCTTCCGGATTCTTCTCAGCGGTGAATACTTCCGTTGAACCCTCCGGGTAATTCGTGATCACGACTTTGATCGGATCGAGTACTACCATGACACGTGGAACGCTTCGGTTGAGCTCTTCGCGCAGGCAGAAGTCGAGCAGGCCTCTGTCGACCATGATTGAGGTCTTTGAGAGTCCGACGCGCTTTAGAAACTCCTTGATGCTGTTCGGCGTGTAACCGCGGCGCGCGATGCCGCGTATGGTAGGCAATCGAGGATCATCCCAGCCGTCCACGAGGCCTTCGGCAACGAGCATGCGGAGATTCCGCTTGCTCTGCATCGTGTAGGTGACGTTGAGATCGTTGTACTCAATCTGCTGCGAGTGCCAGACGCCGAGCTGCTCGAGGAACCAGTCGTAGAGCGGCCGGTGATTTTCGAACTCGAGCCCACAGATCGAATGCGTGACGCGCTCGATGGAATCGCTCTGTCCGTGCGCCCAGTCATAGGTTGGATAGATGCACCACTGGTCGCCGGTGCGATGATGATGCGCGTGCAGAATCCGGTACATCACCGGGTCGCGCATGTTCATATTGGGATGCGCCATATCGATGCGGGCGCGCAAGACGTGCTCACCGTCGGCGTACTCGCCTCGTCGCATGCGCTCAAAGAGATATAGACTCTCCTCGACAGATCGTTCGCGGAACGGACTGTTGGTGCCGGACTCGGTTGGGGTGCCGCGCGTTCGGCTGATCTCCTCGCGACTCTGAGAGTCAACGTATGCCTTCCCATCCGTGATGAGCTGCACCGCCCACTCGTAGAGCTGCTCAAAGTAGTCCGATGCAAAGACGACCTCTTCCCACTCGTACCCGAGCCACTGAACGTCTTCCTTGATCGCGCGGACGTACTCGTCGTCTTCCTTCACCGGATTGGTGTCGTCAAATCGAAGCTTGCACTTGCCGCCGAACTCCTCCGCAATGCCAAAGCTGAGCCAGATACCCTTCGCGTGTCCAAGGTGGATGTAGCCGTTCGGCTCCGGAGGCCATCTGGTTTGCACCGAGCCACGAAACCTGCCGGCATCGATGTCGGCTCGAACTCGTTCGCGGATGAAGTCGGTGGCAGGGGTGTCACTCATTCGCTGAAGTATACCAAAGGGGTTCGGGCGGACAAGGCTCGGACGGAGTGACGACAAAGCTCACCGGTAGGCGCCGATCGCCCGCCGCGGCCGGCTCTTCAGGAGGAGCCCCCACGACCACGGCAGCCCGCATTATCTTGGAGTCGCGGCATTCGCCGTATGGAGGAAGGGATGATAGGAAGAACGAGGAGAGTGCGGCGGCTCGCGCTCATCGCTGGTGTCGTTGCGATGATTGCGGCGTGTGCAACGACTCCGGAAGCGGTGCCGCGGCCCGACGATGAGTACGATGAGGCGAAGTCGCTCCGGACACGGGTCGAGCAGAACGATTTTGCACAGTACGCGCAGTCGGAGTTTGATGCGGCGGAGGCGTCGTTTACCGCGGGTGAGGCAGCACTCGAGGCGGAAGACAACGCAACGGCACAGACCGAGTTCACGGACTCGATCTCCGGATACCAGAACGTCCTTCGCGCCGGCTACCGGGCCATTGCCGGAAGCCGAAAACAGACGGCAGACGAAGAGAAGGTAAAGGCAGACGAGATCAAGGCGGAGGTCGCGGTGGCCGACG
>JANQQY010000619.1 GCA_028284845.1 Spirochaetales bacterium | reverse complement strand
TGTTGGCGAGCGCACGGGCACCTTGAGCACGGTGATGCCGCAGCTTGCCACCTATCTCTCCCGACAGCGAGAGATCCGAGAGAAGATCGCCGCTGCCGCGACCTATCCGGCAATCGTCATCATCATCGCCCTCCTGGCCATGGTTGTCGTCTCTGTCGTCGTCGTGCCCAGTGTGAGCGAGATGGGAGATCAACTCGGGATGGCCGCTCCGGCTCAGATGGAGCTTGTCATACGTCGTGTTGAACGACTCTCGACTCTCTTCTGGATTGGTGCAGCTTTTGTCGCCGGGCTGGCTATCGTTGTTCGGCTTGGCATGTTCAGTCGCACCTTTGCAATGAGTATTGATCGACTGCTACTCAAACTTCCTGGAGCGGGTCCCATAGTCCAGCGATCGCAGATCGCACAGCTGATGTTTGCGATGGAGTCTCTCACCAAGAATGGGATATCGGTAGAGGAGGCGATCCAGGAGGCAACACATGTGGTGCGCAATCGCGCCATCCGTGCCGACCTTGATCAGATCCATGAGAAGCTCCAACGCGGGATGAGGCTATCCGATTCTTTCTTAGGCGCAAAGGCGATTCCGGAGCGGGTCGGAGCCTGGGCGCGGGTGGGTGAGCACACGGGAGATATCGCCTCGGTCTTTGCCCAGATGCGCCACTACTACGCACATGAGGTCGATCGAAGCGCGAGTCGACTCACGTCGCTGGTGGAGCCCGCCCTGATCGTACTGGTGGGAGCCGGAATCATTGTTGTCGTGCTGCGCGTTGTTGTGCCACTCTTTGGTGCGATGCGCGGCGTCGTTTAGGGGGAGTTATAGTGATCAGTTCGGAGCATTCGCGTGAGGCCGGCTGGACCTTTGTCGAGACGATCATTGTCATTGCGATCATTCTTATTTTGACGGCGACAGTTGGATTTGTGGCGTTTCGTGGGATCGCCAATGCAAACTCCGCTGCCGCCCGCAGTCAGATAGACACCTTCTCGACCGCTCTCAACAGCTACCTGGTCGACAACCGCAGATACCCGTCGCAGGAACAGGGACTCGACGCGCTCTGGGCCCGTCCCGCGACTGAGCCGCTGCCGCCCAATTGGAGCGGTCCCTATCTGGAGCGTCCGGTTCCCCAGGATCCCTGGGGTAACGAGTACGAGTACACTGCGCCGGGTCCGGAGGGACTACCGTTCGGAATCCGGAGCCTTGGGGCCGACGGGCTTCAGGGCGGTGAGGGGCAGGATGCGGACATCCTCTCGTGGGAGAACTAGAAGTCACAACGGCTACGTGATGCTCGACGGCCTCTTCGCGGTTGCGATTCTACTGGTCGGTATCTCCGCGGCGACCGCCACCGTGCGAGGCGTCACTCGGACGGTCGTTCGCGCATCCACCGCGTTGGAGGAGTTTGTCGAGGCGCAGAATGAATGGGCTCGCGGGGTTATCGAGTTTGACGGTGAAGAGTGACGACGGATTCACCTTTGTAGAGGCGATCGTCGCAATCGCGATGCTCATCATCGTGAGCGGGGCGCTCTTTGGACTTGCTCGATCTGTCGGCCGAACCACCACTCGTGCGACCGCTGCAGCTCGATCTTCACGGCTGATCATGGAGAGCGATCGTATCGTTCGCGAGGCGGCGCGTTCCATCACGCCTGCGTTCTGGCAGGAGGCGAGCATTGAACAGATCGGGAACGAGTGGGTTGTCTCGTATCCGGAGATGCACGCCGAGCAGGTACTTGCCTTTGTCCACTCAAACGATGTCGTCGATGTGCGATTCGGCGAGGTAGCCACTCGGCTCCTCGGAATACAAGAGTTCGCTCTGAGCATTGAATCCGACTCATTGGCCGCACCGTTGTTGGTCGCATCATTTCAGTCGGTTGCCGGCCAAGAGTGGGATATCGCGGCACGGTTCGGGACATGGGGAATGTGAGCGCTCCCAACTGTGATGATGCCGGCTCGTTGACCGCCACCGCCCTTGTCGTTCTTGCGGGGCTCCTCGTTCTTATCGCGGCATTTGTAGCGATGGCCGGAGCCGCCGTGCGAAGGGTCGAGACCGCTCGGGTGGCGGCCGACG
>JANQQY010000609.1 GCA_028284845.1 Spirochaetales bacterium | reverse complement strand
AACCCGGCGCCCAGACGGTGACGGTTGCGCCGGTTCCTGGTGACCTGCGTTCCGCCCAAGGGATCGTGCCCACGGTGCGTGGAGACGTCGCCGTCAGGTGGGACATTGCCGGTGACGCAATGAACCTCGCGGTCACGGCGCCTCCCGGCACGAAGGTTGTCACACGGGTGCCCGCAGGGATCACCCCAGGCGAGATCCGCGTCACACATCGCTAGAGTCGCGCGGCAATCTCCTCAATCACATTAAACCGAGCGTTGACCAGCGCCTCCGGGTACGGGTCGAGAACACCATTGCCAACGTTCTTCCACGCTTCCCATCCGGGACCGTCCGGTGCGGCCTGACGAACCTGAGCGTTGAGGATGGCCTGCTCTGCATCCGCGAATGTCTGCACCTGCTCCGGCGTCCACCTGGGCATCGACTCCGCCAGGGAGGCCATTCTTCGGACGATGAGATCCGCGTACCTCTTGCCGTCCTCCGCAGTTGCGAACTCCTTGGGGTCCTTCCCGCCGACACCCTGATAGGGGGGCTCGCCCAGCAAGGTCAGATCGACCGTTCCCGGGAAGAGGTGCATCATCAGAGAGGTTTCAAAGAAGCCGGCATGATCGCCGTAGTAGTGGATGTCTGTGGCCAGCCAATACTCCGCCGTGCCCAAGATTGGGACGTTGAGGAGGCGACTCATGTGAGTCGCGGCGGCGCGAACCGCAATCTGCTGTCCGGCGCCGTAGTGCCCGGTCAGAAGAACAATCGCCCGGTACCCATTTCGAACCGCCTCACGACACCACTTCTCAATCCACGGCTGGAAGTAGGTACTGTCGATGTAATCTTCAGTATCAAAGACAAACGTGTGTGGCTCATTGAGTCCGCCAACCGCGCCGTAGTGCGCCGGATGCACGACCCCGCCTCCCATCCGTGCTGCCTGAACACAGAGTTCGTGTGCCTTTAACGAATCGACACCCGTCACATTGTGCAGGCCGTGCCACTCAATCGTTCCAATCGGCAGGAAGATCGTGGGACACGTTTCCTGCGCCCTCTCAATCTGCGCCGGCCGCAGATACTCTATTCGGACCTCACTCATGATTACTCCTCCTCCATGATCCACACCAATCCATCGTGTGGCTCCAGCACCGGAAAACGGATCACTCCGCCTTTGTACTCAAGTCGACGGCCGGTGATTCTCTCCACCAGCGCTCCGGTCTCAGGTAGTCCGCATCGCGCCCCATCAACGCGTATGTGAACTGGTTCCTCTCCTGTGGAGAAACAACCGATCATCCCGGGCCTGGTGGACCGAATCAGTGCGACATCCGGAACCTCGTAGAAGTCAACAACGCGAGTCTCCGCCGAGTTGACCGGGAATGCCTTGCCAAGAAGATCCCGCCGCGTGCCTGTAAGCGCTGAGAGCTTCTCGCCAAGCAAGGTGAGGCCGCCGGTGATCCAGACGAGATTGACCCAAAACCGTGCCTCGGCCTCAGAGAGGCCATGCGGCGGATCATCGACAGCGTCCGGAAAGTGTTGGCCCACGTTCTCGAGTTCCGGCTCGGATGCGCGGTCGCGGACCATCAGGCAATCGGGGTCGTTGATCCACCACGTTCGGTGCATCCAGCTGTGCCAGATCGTCTGCAAGGCCGCGGCCCGGATGTTGAGGTTCCCGGCAGGCCATGCTGCCTCGTTCACCCGAACGTCCCATCGGCTTGAGACGTCGTACCCAATTCGCATCGCGTCGACGAGGCCCAGGCAGGGCGAGAACGGCGCGCCGCATCCAAGGATAAATCGATCGCGAGCCTCCGCACGGATCGTACTCAGACCTGCCCTGAACGCGTCTGTGAGCGAGAGCCCGGGATCGTACCTTCTGCCGTTCACCAGCGCATGGACCATGAAGTCGAGCTTCACGTAGTCGAAACCCCAATCAAAGACGCGACGAAAGGTCTCGCGGAGAAACCCGAGCGCTCCGGGATGTGTCAGGTCGAGAGCGAAGCATCCAAATGCGTCCACCGGACCGCTCTCGCCCTGAACCATCCACTCCGGGTGGGCCGCTGCGAGATCGGACTCCGGGTCAACCGAGAACGGTGCGAGCCAGAGTCCTGCTGAGAATCCCGCATCGTGGATCCGGTGCGCCGCGTTCGCCATCCCATCTGGAAAGAGAGCCCCGGCTTCCCAGTCTCCCCAGACTCGTCGTCTGCCGTCACCGGGACGATTCCACCCGTCATCGATCTGAATAACGTCGAGTTCCGCTGCCATTTTAGATGTGGAGAGAGTATCGACGTTGTCCCAGAGATCGCTCGCTGTCAGCGTATCGTAGTAGTAGTACCAGCTGCACCAGCCTGTGAGAGCCGGACCCACAAGTGTCCCTGACCGACGCGCGCTTAGCCTGCCGTACTCGTTCATCAGCTCGCTGAGAGAGTCGCCGCGGCCGATGATCCACGAAGAGAGCGAGGCTCTGTTTCCCGGTGAGATTGACATGCCATCGAAAGTCGCAATCGGCGTGAGGAACGCACGCCCGTCACTATCTTGATCGAGTTTGATACGCCCGCGACCCCGCCGGTGATCGTGCCACCCAATGACCGTCGCGTTGCTCCCATCACTCTTCGCGAGTCCAAGCACATTGTGACTCTCCAGTGCCGACGGGGAACGCACGAGTGCCGCGAGATCGAGCAGATCCGATCCGGACCGCCATGCGATCTCGAATGGTACGCTCTGGCCGAGCGCCGCTCTCTCTCCAAAGAGCCGAACTTCGCCGATGCGAATGGGTGCGTCGGAGACGTTTGTTGCGATCAGCTGTATCTCGTGCCATGCCGACGCTTCGAGCGGCCGCATCGTCCATACGAGCCTCACATGGTCAGTCGTCCACTCGAGCCCTCCTGAGGCTGTTCTGGTCGCCGATGCCGACGGGAACGTTACGGCCGAAGCCGCCGAGGTCCTGACCCCTTCGGATGACCTCTTCCGTTGTCCGAGCCGAGACGAACCCGATAAAGACGAAGGGGCGTCTGCGACGGTGATCTCGAGTGACGGATTCACCCCGGACAGCAGAATCCGTTGTCGATCCCCAATGTCCCCGTAGACGGTCATCCCGTCCGATTCAATCGAATAGCTAAGTGTTGTCATCAGAAAATATCTGCCCTACGACTGATGAACATATGCCTCGAATCCATTCTTTCGCACGTTTATTCTCTCCTTCGTGACAGCCGTAGACCGATTTCGCGCCTTGATGAGCTTTGAGCCGGTTGATCGATTGCCTCGCGTTGAGTGGGCGCCTTACTGGAAGCCGACCATTGACCGGTGGATTACCGAGGGGATGCCTCATGATGCTTCCACTGCTGATCGCCTGCGTGACACCTTGGGCCTGGACTGCTGGCGACAGTATTGGGCGCGGCCGCGTTCGGAGTCGTGTCCCACGCCGCCCTCGCACGGCGCGTCGATCATCAACGACGCCGCAGGTTACGAATCGATCCTTGATGCCCTCTATCCCATCCGCGATCTGACCGTACCGCTCTCCGGATGGGTCGAGCCGCACCGTCGCGGCGATATGGTCGTCTGGCTCACCCTTGAAGGTTTCTTCTGGTACCCGCGGACACTCTTCGGAATCGAGAACCACCTCTACGCGTTCTACGATCAGCCTGAGCTGATGCATCGGATGAACCGTGACCTGCTCCGTTGGAACCTCAAAGTCGTCGACCAGTTCTGCGACATCGTTAGACCGGAGTTTGTGACGATTGCCGAAGACATGTCGTACAACAAAGGGCCGATGCTTTCCTCTGATCTGTGGCAGGAGTTTTTGGCTCCGTACTACGTGGAACTCGTTGCTGAGCTTCGTGCGCGTGACATCTTTGTCTTTGTCGATTCCGATGGCGACGTCACCGAACTTATTCCATGGATCAAGCAGAGCGGAGTCCAGGGCATCCTTCCGCTCGAGCGGATGGCAGGCGTGGACATCTCGGCGATTCGCGCCGATCACCCGGAGTTTCTTCTTCTTGGCGCATTCGACAAGACGGTGATGCACCGGGGAGAGGCAGCGATGCGAGCGGAGTTTGAGCGTCTGCTTCCGGTGATGCGAGGCGGCGGGTTCGTCCCGTCCGTTGATCACCAGACTCCGCCCGATGTTTCCTGGCACGACTACCAGCACTACCTCAGTCTCCTCGCGGAGTTCTCTACTGCGGCCACACGACCGGGTTGAGCTCGTCATTCTCAAGGAGGTCGCCCTCTGATAGCGACTGGAAGTAGTCCTCCGGGAGGATGTTCTTGTTTCCGTTGAATCGTGAGCCGGCCGGCATGTACCCGCATGTCATCGCCCGGCGGTAACCGGGTGTCATGTTCGGCCCGGCGCCGTGTCCGGTGAGCCCGTTGTGGAAGCCGCAGTCACCGGGTTTCATCTCGGCAACCATCGGAGTGATCTCCTTCCATTCCGGGAACGCCTTGAAGAGCTTCCCAACGTCCGGACCAATGGGCACGTTGCGATCCGGGTCGGCACTCCTGTGCGTTCCGGGAAGGTAGTGCATACAACCGTTCTCGAGCGTTGCCTCATCGAGGGCGATCCAGATGGAAATGGAATCGCGGCTGTGGAATGACCAGTAGGGATTGTCGAGATGCCATGCGGTCGGGTTTGCCCACGGGGTCTTCTGCAGGGTCTGATCGTGCCAGATCCGCATTCCTTCTACGCCGGCAAGTCGGCTCACCATCTCTCCGAGTTTGACCCCCAGGAAGATCGATTTTACGTGCTCGTTCACCTTCCAGAGGTTTATCCGTTGGATAAAGACGTTGTCGTAATAGCTCTCTCCGCCTGCCTCGCCAAAGTCCTTTCGCCCGGCGAGCTTGTCGTTTCCCATCGCCTTGAGCGCGTCGGAGATCGCCCGCAAGAGCTCATCCACCTCAGACTGGTCGAGCAGGTTGCGGTAGATCAGTGCGCCGTCGCGTTGGTACGCGTCTATCTGTTCCTGGGTGAGATCCGTATTCATGTTGTCCTCCGCGGACAAGATAAACGCCGCAGTTCGTCCACGCGACGTGTATATTGATCCTGATGGCGCGCATCTTGCCTCCGGTGTTCTGCTACGAGCCCGACTCGCCTCTTGGGTGTGGGACGCTCTCCACGCTTGGCATTGATCTCGTGCACTACCCCGCATACGAGAACACGGTGCGCACGATGCACTCGGTTGATGTCCTTCTTTTGAGCTGCATCCTTCGCGGGACCGGGACTCACTACATTGAGGCCGACCGCTTTGATGAAGCGAGCGCATCGGTATCGGTCATCAACTACGGCCAGACGCACGACATCGTCACAAATGGGCCGATGGAGATCATCAACATCTTTCTCGATCTTGAACGCTTGCCGCTTCCGGAGATGCCGTTCGAGCTTCGTTCCGTACTGCCCTCGGTCATCCCGCTCCACCGGAATCTCCGACATCGGTTGAACCGTGTGGTTCACCTTCCGTTTTCTTCGGATGCGAGACTCAGACCGCTCCTCTTCGCCCTCCGTGATGAGTTGCGACTGCGTCCGGTCGGGTTTGGTGAGGTCTACCGCAGTCTGCTTCAAACGTTCCTCATTTATTGCATGCGAACGGCGCTTGATGAGGGCATCGCCCCAATCGGTGTTCCTCATGACGAGGCGATGGAGCAGGTGAGGCAACACATCGCGAGCAACTTCTCTGAGCCGCTCACCCTGGAAACGCTTGCCCGTCTCGCCGGGATGAGCCGGCAATATCTCTGCCGACGGTTCAAGCGCTACACAGGACAGAGCGTCTTTACCTATGTTCTGGACAGGCGACTCGAAGCAGCCATGGTTCGGCTCCGCTCCTCCGATGACAAGGTTGTCACCGTGGCGCTGGAGTCCGGATTTGGGGACGTCGCGTTTTTCAACCGCAAGTTCCGTGAGCGTATAGGAACGAGCCCCGGTCGCTATCGTGAGCAGCGAGGGACGGGTGACTCCCAGCGCTAGCAGATCTTCTCCTTCTGCCACCTAATCGACTCGTCCCATTCCGAGAACGACAGATCGTACTTCTTCCAGTAGTACTTGATGGACTCGGACTCCCACCCCTCGTAGATCTCATCCCACGAGAGCACGCCACAGTGTGGCGTGAGTGATCCCCGATCAACCTCCTCGTCGAGTGGCTGGAATCGGTAGTCGACTGAGATGCGAAGTCGATCGCCTAACTGGTTCGGGATCGACCGATGAACTGTGAGCGAGGAGAACGTCAGAACGTCGCCTGCCTCGTAGTCGTGCTCGACCCACTCGTAGTCGACCTCACAGAGGTAGGTCTCCAGCGACCCTGCTCCCTCGGCTGCTTTGACCGGCAGCAGGCCGTCCCGATTGGAGCCGGCGAGCACGCTCAACCCGCCCAACTCCCGAGGGACATCGCCAATGGGAATCCACGAGGTCCAGACGTTCTTTGTTCCCTGAATGTGAATGAAGTCCTGGTGCGGTGGAGTAGGGGCATTTGCCCCCGTTGGGAGCATGACGCGCGCGATATGCCGTGGATGGACGAGCACCTCGCCTCCAAAGAGGGTCCGGTAGAGGCGTAGGAGGTTCGGGTTATGGGCGAGCCGATGAAACGACTCGAGCCGTTGCACTTCCTTGTATGCCTCCGCCGGAATTCCGACGCCACAGAAGGCGATCGCAACGGGATCAATCACGTCTACGACGGCCTTGTTGATGAGCCCCTCGCCCTCTGAGCCGCCGTCTTTGAGGTAGCCGTGGTTGGCGCAGATCTTCAGGATATCCGCTCGGAGCGCCGTGACCTCTTCACGCGGCAGTAATCCGCGGAGGAAGAGATAGCCGTCGCTCTGTGCCCGCTCCCGCAAGGCGTCACGATCATCGAGAACATCGAACGAGTCTGTCAGGCCAATTGTCATAGGCGACTCCTTTGACGAATCCTACTGGTGAGAAACGATCAGGTCCGGGCCGTTTCCGGTCTTTCTCTTGGATGATTTGGTCAGCAACACCTATGTCCGGATGGTAGCTCGATCGTCCGGGCGCCGCTCCAGAGAGCAGGGTGTCACCGCTTAGTAGACTGGCAGGATGTATGAGGGTTTTTTGGGGAAGAGCGCTGCGAGGAGCGGCCGCGATCGAGGGGAGACACTTACCCGGTAGGGGTGGCTCACCTCGAGTGACCGGACGTCCACACGCCCGAAAAGGAGCTCGAGGAATGTCCCGTCCGCAAAACGGGCGTCGCCGTCGTGCAGCCCAGTAGGGCTCCAGGGTCGCACCGATATCCTGCCTCTTACGAGTTCGAAGCAAAGCCCTCCCTCTCCGTAGAAAGAGAGGTGTATCGTGCCCGAGAATCCCCGTTCGTTGGAGTTTGCGAGCCGCCGTTCGAGCGCCGGGCAGAGGTGTGCGACGAATGCGGGCAGGTCGGTGACTCTCACGTACCAGGCGCCGCGCCGAAGCGGGGTTCCCAGGGTCTCCGGAGGCCCAAAGAGACCAGGACACGAGAGAAACGCCGGGTGATACTCACCGAGCCAGTCAAACCGCCAGCCCGCTTGCTCATCGCGATCGCCTGTTCCATTGATCGTTGGATTGTGAGTGAGCCAATGCGCGAGCGAGAAGGTCGCCGTCGACCACGGTGTCCCCGGCCTCGTCTCAAACGCATCGATCATCCGCCTCGTGGGGCTCAGTGAGACAAAACCAACCGGCTCATCGTCTGAAGCGAGCACATACAGCTCTCTGCTCCACGGGCTTTGCTTGCTTCGGCCCATGTGCTCATACTCCCAGTGGTGCTGAGTCCGAACGTAGGAGATGCTGTTTCGATGAACGCCTTCCAGATAGGCATCGTGCACGATCTCAAGGTCGTCCTCCGTCGCGCGGCGTATCTGGTAGGCCGCATCGCTTTTTGATACCCGAAGCGCTTGTTCGCGGATGAGGCGGCGGCCGTTGTACTTGTCGATGGGGAGGGCGTAGCCGAACTGTGTGTAGAACCACGGGATGCCGTTGATCACTGTGACGAGCTCTCCGGATTCCTCACTCCACTCGTGCATCACCTCCGTTTGAAGCCGGACGAGGCCACGACGCCGGAAGTCGGGATGCGTTGAGACATGCTCTATCTCACCCACGCGAAAGGGTATCCCGTCGAACGCCCATTCGTGGTGGGAGAGGTGCTGTGAGGAGACGATCTTGCCGTCGGTAGTATCCTCGACAACCGTCATCTCATCTCCTGAGAAGGTTGGATGGGGTCGGAAGAGGAGATCCTCCATATGTGCTCGGTCGGCTCTCAGTCGGATTGAGTCTCTCTCCTCATCCCACGCCGCGGCGTGGAGTGACTCGAGCCGCGACAGATCGTTTGCCGTTGCGCGACGCAGTCTGAAGCGGTTGTCTATCTGAGTTGGTAACTCCCTCACGACTTGGGTTCCTTCTCATGATCCGCGTGGGTGAGGCGGTCAACGAGATCCCCAATCGATGCCACTGTCTCGCCTGAACGGGTCTGCCAGCGTCCGTCGGAGACCGTCACATCCGCATCTCCCCCGGCGCCGCCGGTAGCGATGGGAGTGAACCCAACCCGGGAGAGCGCCCTCACCGTCCACAGCCGCGTGATCTCGTCGGGTCCTGCTACTCGTACTTCGCCAAGATCGGAGGGCGGCGTGATCCTGAAGCCGCCGAACTTGTCGTCAAAGACGAGACGGTCGTCAGAGAACTCCGACGAGAGGATCCCGCTGAGCGCGATGTCCTCCGGTGCGGCAATCGTGAGTGAGCCGGTTGGCTGGACAAGCCAGACGGTGTCCGCGGTTCGGAGGGCAAGATCAAGGTCGTGAGTCGACATCAGCACCGCGATGCTCTGAGTATGTGTGAGGTCCCGAAGGAGGGCGGTTAGCCGAAGCCTGTGCGTTATGTCGAGGAACGCAGTCGGCTCGTCCAGCAGCATCACACGTGGACGTTGAGCGACAGCGCGAGCAATCATTATCCGCTGACGCTCGCCGTCGCTCATGCTATCGATTGCTCGGTGTGTGAGGTCGTGACACCCCGTGAGCTCGATCGCTTCGCTGACCGCATCATGATCTGCTTTTGCGAAGCGCCCGCCCCACCCGGTGTAGGGATGGCGCCCGATTCTGATGACGTCAAGGCCGGTCAGATGCCGACCGTACACCCGATGTGTCAGCACGAGGGCGAGCGTCCTCGCGAGTTGACCTCGCGACATGCGCTCGGCTACGACCCCATCGAACCGGACCTCACCGGCAAGCTTGGGCTGCAGATTGGCCACAGTGCGCAAGAGCGTCGACTTGCCCGCTCCATTCACACCAAGGAGGCAGGCGAACTCTCCCGGACGCAGACGCGCGTTGAGATTCTGGACGATTTCAAGCTGCTGCCTGCGCGTCTTGTACCCGGCGGTCAGTGATGTGATCTCA
>JANQQY010000598.1 GCA_028284845.1 Spirochaetales bacterium | reverse complement strand
CCGCAATCGCCGACGCCCAACAGTTTCAGAGTGTCTCGCTTGGGCTTGCGCTGGCCGCACGCGACCTCGAACTCGGCACCGAGTAGTGCCAGGCGTCGGCTTGACCGAGGAGTCGTTATTCCTGACAATAACGGTATGAAACTGCGTTCTCGCGTTATGTCAGTCATCATTGCTTCATTCGCGGTCCTTTTTTTCGCCGCTTGTTCGCTCGGCGTCACGAGCCTTCCCGGTTCTGACGGCGGGGCGGGGGACGGTCCGGATGGCGACCCTCCTGCGACCAGTGTCGTTCTTGAGGCCGTCAATACGCTCCCTGACGACTTTGGAGATGAGGGCGTCGACTACTGGATCGCAAAACTCCGACACGGCGACGGCCATGAGGGATCCAACGGGAATCGAACCTTTGAGATAGAGATTGGTCACGGATTCAGTTTTGAGGGTGGGGCGAGCCGGGCAACCGCGAACGCTCGATGGTATACGCAGGACGCCTACCCGTTCACCTTCGGCCTGACGGCGGACGGTGTCGCGTCGATTGTGATTGTGGATGGCGACGAGATCTATGAGGCCTCGTACGAGATTGGAGGCGCATCAGGCGACATCTATGTCTATCCGGGACTCTCGGACGGCGTCGCAATCACCCTAAGCGAGCTTGAGCTCGACGGCCAACCGCTCTTAGCCTCGGGTGCATCTGTGGTGCTCGATAGCTCGTTCCCAACCACCTTTGTACGCCTTGGAACCGCTGAACTCGATCTGACCAGCGGATTCTCGCTTACCGGGCTGGTTGGGTTCGATCTGGGTCCGGATCCCACTCGAACAAGCGACGAGCGACCGGCCCTGACGCTCAAGATTCCGTTCTAAGGAATTGCTTGCTCGCGTGCAGATGCACGCGTACCCTCTACGCATGACAGTGCGCAGATTTACAGGCGTTATGATTCTCTTGGTGGGCCTTCTCGCTTCGGCCTTTGCCCAGACGCCGGTTGGTACAGTGGAGTTTGTCTCCGGCGACGTTCGCGTCAACGGCGAGTTCGTGGACTTTGGCGATGTCGTGGGTGCCGGGGACTGGGTTCAGACCGGCTCTGACGGTGAGGTCGACGTCGTCTTTGACTCCGTGAACATCTTCCGGCTTGGACCAAACACCGTCGCCGTGCTCAACCTGGGTGAGAGTCGGCAGAGCGTCGATCTCAAGGTTGGAACCTTTGCAGCGGTATTCGACCGCGTTCGAACGCTCTCGGGTCGCGGTACGTTCGATATCATGACACCGACCACCGCGGGTGGCGTCCGTGGGACAAGCTTCTTTATGAACGTCATCGACTCAGAGACGACCTACGTCTGCACCTGCAACGGCATCCTTGAGTATTCCCCGTCAGGAGCCGATAGCTTCCTCGATCGCGCCGCCGAGCACAGTGCCTACTACATGAGGCGCGGGGAAGATGGAATCGTCTCCGTTGAGCGGGCACCCGAGGTCTTCCACTCAAATGCAGCGCTTAATCAGGTGGCCGCGCAGATCGACCTGATCATCCCCTGGGGCGTCGACCCAGAGTAGAATCCTGTACGACTCGCTGCTTGTAGCGTATGCTCGGGCAGTGAGTCCATTCGAAATCATCATGCTGATCTGCTTCGGGTTGGCGTGGCCCTTTTCCATCTACAAGAGCGCCAAGACTCGGCAGGTTGGGTCCAAAAGCCTGACGTTTCTCGTAGCGCTCCTCGTAGGGTACATCGCCGGTATCCTGCACAAGGCGCTCTTTAACTTCGACCTCGTCATCGTTCTCTACGCTCTCAACGGAACCATGGTCTCGATCGACATCGCTCTCTACCTACGCAATCGCGCCTACCACATTCGCGAGAGCGCAAAGGGGATCGTATGACCGTGGCGGTTCTCTACACGAGTCGATATGGGTTTACGGAATCGGTTGCCCAGACGGTCGCAGTCCGGGTTGAGAGCGCGGGGCACACCGCCACAGCGATCGAAGCTCATCGTTGGACCCCGGTACCTGAGGCCGATGTCGTTGTGATTGGTGCGCCTATCTACGGAGGAGCGATCTCCGGCGGGCTCGTTGGTTGCCTTGAGCTCAACCTCGGCACCCTGCTGGATCAGAAGCTTTTTTTCTTCTTGAGCTGCCTCAACGAAGGCGACAAGGCTGAGCGCCAGCTTGCGGACAGCGTGCCGCCACAGTTGATGCCGCACTCGAGTGGGAGCTTCTATGTGGGCGGTCGTGTGCAGTTCGACGTGCTGCGCTGGATGGACCGTCAGGTCATGCGGAAAGTCGCGGGGATCGATGCCGATGTCGACACCTCGGACCCAACACAGATCGACGCCCTGGTCCAAGCTATTCTCGCGTCGTGATACCGCGGGAGCTCCTTCCCATAGTCCTCGACCGGTTCTTCCCCATGGTGTCGGGGCCGGAGGAACTTGATCTCGTGATTCCCCGCATTGATCAACGCGGTGAGGGCGACTTCTGCGGGTGTGTGCAAAGCGATGCAGAGATGGTTGCCGCCTCCTGCGCGAGAAGCTTCCTACCAATGAGTGAGGATCAGACCGGCTTCGAGGTGCTCTTGATCAAAGCGCACGAGGTACGTTCGGTGCTTGAGTTTGACGACATCGTGGTCGGCAAGAGTACCGTCCGTCGTTCCAGAGGTCTTCGCCTTCGCGTGGATGTTGACTTTGAGCGCTGCCTCTACGAGGCGATCCAGACACACGAGGAGCTCGGTCGTGGCCGATGGCTCACCGACTCACTTTGTGCCGCTCTCATCGAGCTTCACGATCACCCGCGGTTTGGTGTCCAGGCACGCTCGTTTGAAGTTTACTCTGACGGCGAACGAATCGCCGGCGAGGTGGGGTACTCCTGCGGACGCGCCTACACGAGCATGTCCGGCTACTATCTCCGAAGCGGCGCCGGAAGCGTCCAGCTTGCAGCGCTCTCCCAGCTTCTTCGTGAGTCCGGGTTCGCATTCTGGGACCTTGGCATGGAACTCGACTATAAGCACGACCTTGGCGCTCATCTGATGGATCGTGATGACTTTGCAACCCGCTACGTGGCGGCCGCATCAGAACCAGCGCCAGACCTCCCGCCGGAGAGCGACTGTCACGATCTTGTGCGACAGGCTCGAGGAGTCACGGTTGCGGGCAGAGCCGGCATGAGGGGTGCCGCAGATGAGTGAAGGAGGAAGACGCGCCACACCCGGTATTCAGCTTTCGAGAGAGTTCTACCATCACGCCGTCCGCCCCATCCTCACGGAGAGATGGGGAGACCTGCCCCACAGCGCCGCGCTCATAGGGCCTGGTTCGGAGGTGCTGGGATACGACGATGTGACATCCACCGATCACCATTGGGGCCCTCGTGTCCTCTTGTTCGTTGAGTCCACCCTTCCGATTACCACCCGTCAATCGATCCACGAGGCGCTCGCTGCGCGCCTTCCTAGATTGTTCGGCGGCTATCCCACGAGCTTCACACCTCCCGATCCGGATGATCACGGTACCCAGCTCCTTGATTCCAACGCGACCGGGCCCATCAACCATCGTGTTGAGATTCGCGATCTCAACGAGTGGCTCGCCCACTACCTCGGCGTCGATCCCTGCGCCGGTTTGACGCCCGTGGAATGGCTTTCTATTCCGCAGCAGAAGCTCCTAACACTCGTAGCCGGTGAGGTCTTTCACGACGGACTCCCGGAACCTTCTGCAGCGCACGGAGTGACGGGAAACGCCGCCTCTCCGCCGGCGGCATCCGGCTCGGAAATCGATACCCTCTCCAACCTCGTTGATCCCGGCGCCCTCACGCGCCTGCGTGCCTCATTGGCCTG
>JANQQY010000586.1 GCA_028284845.1 Spirochaetales bacterium | reverse complement strand
CCCCGATCTCGCCCCGGCCTACCATATCGGTGGGACCCCTCTGCTTCGCGGGTATCGCTCGGTTACCGGTACCCTGCCGCTGCAGAAAGCACTAAAAATCGCGAGATCGTTCAAGGGCACCCTCACGGAGTACATCGTTGCCGCATACGTCGACGCTATCAAAACCGTTCACGACGCGCAGAGCGAACAGCGGATCCAACCCAAACGGACGATGATCCGGGTCGAAGTCCCGGTGAACATGCGCCGCATGTATCCGTCGCAGACAATGCGAAACTTCTCCCTCTTTGTGTCACCGGAGATCGATCTGCGACTCGGCGACTGGTCGTTTGAGGAGATCCACAGGCGCGTTCATCATGAAATGGGCATTCAGCTCCAAGCGCAGGAGCTTGCGAAGCAGGTCGCTCGGAACGTCGGCGGCGAGAAGAGCCCGTTAGTCCGCGTGATCCCGCGGGTCATCAAAGACGCCTACCTCGGCTACCTCCGACGAACGATAGGCGACCGATCGTATTCAGGCGTCGTCTCGAATCTTGGGGGCTTCCTGCTCCCAGCCTCCGCCGCACCATACGTTCGTTCGGTCGGATTCTTGCTCGGTGCGAACAGGGCCTACAAGACGAATTGCGCGGTCGTAAGCTACGCAGGCCGGCTTCACGTCACTATTGGAAGCGTGGTTGAGAATCGTACCGTTGAGCGCGGGCTCTTCAGGAGGTTTGCCGCAGACGGCATTCCCGTTACCATCTCCGAGTCGACCTATGAAGAAGTGTGAGCAGTGCGACGTCCTCGTCGAGTCGGGTGATTCGTGTCCACTCTGCGGCGCGGCACTCGTCTTCTATGAAACAGAGCCCCACTCGGCATCTGACCATGATCAGTCGGGAGCGGACACACGACCGATAGGTGATTCAAGCGCTGCGATCCCGGAGCCAGGGACCAACGCCGGTCGGTCCGGCACCGCGAACCAGGGAGCCGCTATCATCGCGTCGCCGTCCGATCAAACGACCCTACGGAGCGCGCGCGTCTGGGTCTTCGAGATGCTCTCCATGGTCGCCTTTGTGACGGGGATCATCGTCCTCGCCTCTGACTTCGCCTTCGGGTTCGCCGTGACCTGGTCACAGATTCCACTCGCCGCGATTGGATTTGTCTATCTCTTTGCACTCTGTATGCTGGCATTCCTTCGCGCGCCGCTCTTGCTCCTGCTCAGCGAAACGGTGGTCATATCACTCTTCTTGCTCGGCTTGGATGCGCTTCTTCCGGGCAGCTGGTTCGTCGGTATTGCACTCCCGGTCACGCTTCTCTGCTCTACCGTGACAGGTGCGATCGTGGCGATCAGCACCAGACCAAAACTGAACGGCCTCCACGCTCTCTCGGTTGCGGTTTTTGGTAGCGGTGTCTTTGTGGTGGGACTCGAGATCATCCTCAGCCTGGCATCAGGGACGAACGCCCTTGTCAGCTGGTCACTCGTCGCACTCGCCTGCTGCGTCTCAGTGTCACTCCTCATACTCTTCATCAACGGTCGCCTGCGAGACAGACACGCAGAGTTCCGGAAGATCTTCCACCTGTAGAGTGCGAGCCCGGCTCGAGGTGGGGGCGCTATGGCCGCGCCTGATCGTTCGCCCTCACTC
The DNA here is from genome assembly GCA_028284845.1 of Spirochaetales bacterium. GTDB lineage: Bacteria > Spirochaetota > Spirochaetia > DSM-27196 > SLST01 > SLST01. The sequence goes on along the minus strand of JANQQY010000586.1, from coordinate 1,667 downwards.
GGTAGTCCCCGTAGAAGGCAAACGGCGCCCAGTAGTAGGGCGCGCTTGTGAGCCGATCGGCGAGGAACCGTCGCTTGATCTGAGAGATTGCTTGGACGTAGGTAAGCCCGTCGGAAATCGCAAGCTCGTAGAGCGAGGTCATGAATAATCGGGTGACCTCGTCGTCGATCTGCCAGAGCGAGACCGAGAGCGATTTGGCGCCCGCGACAAGAAACGCCTGCGTGAGACCTACGATGCCTTCCCCGCGATAGACACGGCCAAGACCGGTCTCGCACGCCGAGAGATTGACAAAATCCGCTTCCAATCGAAGCTGCGAAATCTCGGACATCGTCAGGTAGCCATCCTCGCCTTCCTCGAGGCCTTGCGAGAGCACGACTGCCGAGAGCTCGGGGACATCCGGAACAACAACGCCATGCGTCGCGAAGTGGATCGTCCGATAGCGAGCGAGGTCCCCCAGATCGGAGAGCCGTTTGACGAGGCTCTCGCTCACCTCGTCTCCCGTGACGAGTCGGGTGCCGTCTACGATCTCCGCGATGGCCCGAACCTCCTCTGCGGCTCCGGGTAGATCCGACCATGCATCAAGGCCGAGGCTTCGGTAGTTGGAGAGGAGATCCTGACCGCGCCGAACCCGCTCCTCAACGAGCAATCGCTGCCCAACCGGATCGTCGATCCTCGCCCCATAGCGATCCCCGGCTCGCTGTGAACCTGCGGCGCCGGAATAGAGTGCGCCGCCAAGGGCGAGCATCTCGCGTCGGTCATCGCCATACCGACGTTCCATCGCCTCAAGCGCCACAAAAAGCGACGGGGCGTAGGCAATGTCATATCTCTCAATGAGAAACGAGCCGTCGCTCGTGAACGTCTCAAAGGGAACCGTACCGAGTTCGCCTTCCGGCACGATCATAAGAGTCGTCAGATCGCCGATCGAGGCCACTCCCGGCTCCACAAATGCGTTGTGAAGCCAGGCGGCGTACTCAGCAAGTTGCGCACGCTCGTTTCGCGTGAGAAATGGCTCGCCAAGAAGCGCACGATACCTCGTGAGGAGACTCGGAACCGTGCGTTCCTCCGCGCCCGCCGGAATGGCGGCCGAATCTATCGTCCGGATCGATGCCGAGAGCCCGTCAACGGTGAGCGTCGCGATGAGGAAGGTCTCGTCGTCAAGGCGGTTGATCGAAAGAACAGCGGTCTGCGGATCGAGCCGATCCCGAATCGCGAGGAAGCGATCGAAGTCGAGCGCGATGCTCCGGAGTGGACTCTGCCGCATCTGTTCGAGGAGGCCCTTCGCTCGGCTGAGCTCGATCGCATGGAGGGCCCCCCAGAGATCGCCCTGATCGAACCGAACGATCGCGAGGTTTCGGTACACATCGATCTGATTCTGCAGGTACTCGCGTCGGGCATTCCCTGTAGCGGTCAGCCGTAGCTGCTCGTGAATCTCAACCGCATCTGCGAACGCCTCCTCAGCCCGGCGGAGATCGCCCAGGCCCACGTAGGCGTACCCAAGATTGGTCAGCGCGCCGGCCTCCTCATCGGTTTCGCCGGTAGATCGCCAGTAGGCGAGAGCCCGCTCGAAGTAGGGAATCGAATCTGAGTAGTTCCCGGCTTCGAGCTCGAGGAGCCCAAGATTGCTCGAACGAATGTTGATTCCGCGCGGGCGCTGCGCCTCGATCTCG
>JANQQY010000572.1 GCA_028284845.1 Spirochaetales bacterium | reverse complement strand
TGACGAAGTTCGTCGTCGCGTCGATGGGGTCGATGATCCAGAACGACTCATCGGCTCCAATCTCCGGGTGATCGTGCTCTTCCGTGAGGAAGCCGTGATTGGGGTACCGATCCTGAATGGCGTTCACCAGGTAACGCTCGACGGCAACATCATGCTTGGTGACGAGATCCTTGATGTCGCCGCCCTTCAGCTCAACGTCGGCCTCCTCCGCGACCGCCTTCCGGGCGATCGCACCCGCCCCACGCACCAGATCGACCGCCCAAGCGATCTCCGGATCCGGATGCGTGATGAGTGCCTCGAGTGCTCCTCTGGGGGCGCAGAGATCTCCCATCTGGTAGACTCTTCCATACGCTCCGCGATCGTCGCTCCCTCCTGTGAGGACAAGACCATGCTCGTTCGCAAGCTCTCGTGCCTTCTTATGATCCGGCGGCGATAGACCGCCTCCGGATAGCTCAATCCCGCCTAGGCCGGACTCGATCAAGTCGGGTATAAGGTCCCATGAGTCCAGCGCTCCGGGATTCGCGAGGACCGGAAGCCCGCCGTCCGCTCGGATAACGGCTATTGCGTCTGTTGCCTGTGCATACTCGCTGTCATACTCAGCAACTCCATCGCCTTCAAAGAGAGTCCGATAGAGATCCGAGTAGATCGCATCCGTATGGCCCGCATCGATCAAGGCGAGCATGACGTGATGCGGTCGCAAGACAGGCTCGACCGTGTGGTCCGGGTCAAACTTCGGGCCACGTGCGTGCTCGATCACCTGTTCGAGCGTGATGCTGTACCTAGCATCGATGATCTGATCGATCTGGCGGCGAGTGGTTGCATCCCGCGCTGCTCGAATAGGGCGGCAGAGCCATTCGATGTGGGGAGCCGGTTGCCGGTAGTTGTAGCCGAGGATCGCGGCGTACTGCTTCCGTTTGTCGTCGTAGATTGGCATTTTGATGCCGGGGATGACGGTGACTCCCATGCGCAGGCCAATCGACACGGCGTCCCGGGTTCCTGCGGTTGTATTGAGATCGACGAAGCTGACGTAGCCGAGTCCTCGGTGTTTCGCTGCGACGAGCGCCTCTCGTGGCCAGAGCGAGCCGATTGAGTGACGGGTGTGAAGGTGAAGGTCTCCGAGCATTGTCTCTCCCGCCGGGTATTGCGTGCGATCCGGCTCACGTATTGTACTCACGGGTGCGAAACACGCCCATGAACTCTCTCGTTGCGAGCGTCATACGATCGCGGCCCCTCTGATGCTACACCTATGCACCACGCATGGGTATTCGTGCTGCATCGCCTCCATCGAGACGGCGGCGCCGGGTGTAGCTGCAGCCGTGTTTCTGACGCAAAAGCTGGCATACTATGTGCTACGCTTACGGCATGCGTTCTATCCGTGGGAATTGTCTCACGCTCACCGTCACCCTTGTTCTCTTTGTTTTCCCATTGGCCATGGCGCAAGAAGAGAACGATCCCACCACCGATCCGGAGTCGTTGAGTTTGGAGGAACTCTACCTCAGTTCGTTTGTCTCTGTTGAGTCGCTCGCCGGCCAGATCGAGTTTGGAGGTCCTGAGGTCCAGGAGCTCGCGCTCGACTCCATCGAGGCCGGCATCCAGTCGGGGTCGCTCGACCGAACCGACGAAGGCCTCTACGACGCCGTGGAACCGTTGGTCGATCGGGGCGTCATCGAGATTCGCAGCAATCCGAATCGGACCTACGAGGCGTACGATCCATTCTTGCGATTACACGCGACCCGCATCCTTGGACTCATTGGAACGCATCGGGCCCGATCCAAGCTCGTATCCCTCGCGTTGAACGACCCCGAACCGCAGGTCCAGGTCGAGGCTCTCTACGGCCTTGCGGAGATCGCGAGCGACCCCGACGGCGAAGTAACCCGGTCAATAGCCCGAGTCCTCTTCGAGGAGCGCTCAGGCAATCCGCATCAGGAGACGAGCTTCGCGGCTGCAGTTGCAGTTGCGGTCATTGCCGAAGATCCGGCAAACGTGATTCACGACTCGGTTCGTG
>JANQQY010000497.1 GCA_028284845.1 Spirochaetales bacterium | reverse complement strand
GGCCTACGATGTCTATCGCGAGCGTCAAGACGAGGCGATTGTCCGCGACGCGAGCGGCGACGTGAACCTCGCACAGACCGACGTAGCGGAAATCGTGCTTGCGCGTCAGACCTTCCTCTCATCTGAGGGTGTCTCGTCGCTCATGCCGGGCTTCCTCCTGGTCATGGACCAGTTCGACAGTCTGAGTGCCGAGGCCACGGATCAGGTTGGGCTTGATGTGGTCACCGTTGGAGAGATCCTGAACGATCTCGCCGTGACCGGTGGAACTGCGCGCGAACGCCTGCTCCAGGATGAGTACAGCTTCGCGGTGGAGGACGGCGACGCCACGCTTGCCGACTTCCTCTCCAATCTCGCGGATGTCCTGGAGATTGAGCTCGACCTGTAGCGACTGCTGCTACCAGGTGACTCGAACGCCGATCTGAAGTTCGCGAAGGTCGATGACACCCCAATCGAGACCGTAGAGGAGCGGTACTTGTCCGCCGGGGAAGGAGTTCCAGGGGAAACTCCTATCAAAGAATTCATCGGATGACTCGGTGAACAAGAGAGCCGGTTGATACTCCGCGAAGAGCCGAATGCTCCTGAGGATTCGCTCTCGTCGCCAAGGGGCAATCTCGATACCTGCCGATAGATGTATGCCGCCCAAGGAAGCGTCGGTCTCGAATCCGAGTGGTTCGTGTCGAATGCGGAGAAATCCTCCGAGTGCCAACTGATAGCGAAAGAAAGAATCGAGTGACCCAAGCAGGGTGCCGCCGTCGAGGTAGATCGTCGAGAGCTTCGATCGGCCCGGCTCGGGAAAGAGGGGTTGGTTCGGAACAAAATTGATTCCAACGTACTGAGTGACGAATCCCAGTCGGGCGAACCATCCGCCCGGGACGATGTTGTACCGAAAGCGTGCACCCGGGAACTGGAAGCTACTGAGAATGGCATCCACCCCGAACCGGTAGGCGGGCAGCTGGATCAGCTCGACCCGTTGTGGGTCGGCACCAAGGTAGAAGGTCTCAGTCACAGGAACAAAGCCCGGGTACTCTGCGGTCACAACGTAAGTTGCAGGATTCGGCAAAAGGATCTCGGTCACACCGCTCTCGCCAATCACGACCTCCCCGGTCGGTAGATCACGGATGACCGTGCCAGGGAGACCTTGAAAAGTCGTCACGGTCGCAACGACAATGGGTTCGTAGACCTCAGCAACCGTCTGAGAGAGCTCGTCCCAGAAGCCGCGGGCAAGCGTTCGGTAACTGACCGGATATCCCGGCTGGACCACCAGACTCGCGAGTTCCTGTCCGAGTGTCATGTCGTAGAGCGAGACGAGCACGGTAAGGTCTTCAAGGCTCCCCGCGACGTAGACGTACATCCACGCGTCGGCCTCGACTCGCCGAGCGAGATCTTCTCGTCCTGCCAACTCGACCGGCACTTCCCGGTTGAGGGACTCCACGAGGACGACCTCGGGATTCGCGCTGGCGACATCGGTCAGGATGCTGTTGTAGAGCAGAAACTCGTCGTACTCGCTCATCGCGCCAGGCTCTGTCTCGTAGAAGTAGACGAGCCGGCGAGGCCGCGCGAAGTCTTCCAGGGCGAGCTCCTGTGTAACGCCAAGAACAGTAACAAGAACCAAGACAAAGACAGATGCGATTCGCTTCATCTACCACCACCCCTCGTAAATGGAGAGCGTTGATGTCGCAGGATCAAAGCGGTAGGCGCGGTCACCGGGAACGTTGAATGTGTAGTAGCGCGTGAATGAAGTGTCGCCTGAGACCCTCGACTCGAGTGCGCCGGTCCAGTCGTACCGCTCAAACCGCCCGTTTCTGCGCAGGAGGAAGAAACCGTCATCGTCGACACTCGCCCGTGGGCGGTCCGCATCAATCTGAAACTCTATCGCATCGTCACCACTGATAAGCTGCGTGAGGCTCCCGTCAAGGATGTCTGCAAGCGGCGCCGTGACAGCCAGGACGACACGATCAACCGGTCGAGAAAGAAGGAACCGGACATCGGTTCCATCGTAGGTCATCCCCAGGAGCTGATAACCCAACTGTGCCTGGGAAGCGTCGGCGCTCAATGTCGTCCCGTCGGAAACAATGTTGAGCTGTCCCGGTTCCGTCGCTATGGTGAACGCCCAGTCGGGCGGAGCTGCCGACTCGTAGCTGCGAATCTCGAGATGAAAGGAGGTGAAGAGACCGCTGACCGGAGCGAAGAGGTATGTCGCAACGGGGGCTGCACCCGGCGGGTCGGAGATCACAAATCCCTCCAGACCGTGCGGCGAGACTTCGGTCGGTGTTACAAACGGGTCCTCTGACGCCGCGACGTCCACGAGGTCAAAAATGGAGAAGCCTACGAGCAAATCGCCGTTAAGCGCGAGTCCGTACGGGCGGGTCAGGTAGTCGAGTGTGTCCGGCTCCGGAATGAGGCGTCCGATCTCTGTCCCGTCCGGATCCATTACGATCACCTGAGTGAGATCGACAAAGCTGTCCGGATCAGGATTCGGCGGCGTGACGCGAAGAAGGAGAAGGTCGGTGACCCCGTTTGTGATAAAGGCGAGGTCGTAACGCACCTCCGACGGAGTCGCATCGCCTACGATGTCAGCGACATCAACGACCTGATTGCTGAGCACCCCGTTGATAAAGCCGGGTATGGGACTCGTGAAGAAGTCACACGAGATAGGCAGGAGTGCGGCCGCCAGAAGCACCAGGACCCGCGCTACGCGACGAGAGCGACCGGAAATGGGGGCTCTGCCCAAATGCGTTTGTCGATCTACCATGTATGCTGTACCCCAACAGTGAGCATTGGAATCGGGAACGGGAGCGCGATCAGGGGTGGAGAGACCCATCGGTTTCCGAGCAAATTGTAGAGCGTGATTCCAAGTGCATAATCGATGTCGGCACGAGCAAACGGTTTCCACCTGCCAAGGTTTGCCTCAACACCGACGCCTGCCCCTACAAAGGCATCGCGGAAAACAGGATCGTCTTCCAAGTGCCCTCCGGAACCGGGATCAAGGTCAGTGAGAATAAAACCGCCGCCAAGTTCGACGAATGGCCTCACCAGTGACTCGGGTGCAAAAAAGATGAGCCCTGCGGCGAGCCTCGCATCGGTGACTCTGGCTGCGCGACCCTCGGTTCCGGGATTGAGGAAATGGTAGAACTCTCCGGACACGTAAAACACATCGGCCGCCGGGTAGGCCCGAACACCGATGCCCGCGCCGGCGAGATACGACGAGGTCCAGATCAGCGACAGCCCGATTCGAGAGGCCGGGAACAACTCCGGAATCGTAGTCTCCACGAAAGCCTGATCGAGCTCTACGGAGACTTCGCGCTCGTGATATCCCGGACGTGAAAGGGTCATGGGAACGACGCTATCCACGGGAAACGGAGAGTAGGGAACCACGATCTGGCCGCCGCGAATGCTACCAATCTCAAGGTCCGCAAAGCGAACGCTCACATCTTCCTGTGAACCTCGAACGACAAGACGCTCGACCGTACCTGGAGGCGGTCCAGTACGGAGCAGAGATCGGTCGGACTCCCACCGCTCAAGCGACGGCCGAAGCTCCTCGATCGCATCCACAACAGAGGTCGAGATGTTGATGCCGGTCCGCTGACGTGTCAGCACCCCGCCCACCACGATATCAACGAGTGGATCGACAAGGACAAACTGGATAACGATCGTGCCGCCCTCAACACGGTAGAAGGCAATGACTACAAGATCTGTTTCGGTGGACACTTCACCAAGATCGAGGAGCGTGACGCGGGGATCCGAGGCGTCACCGGGTCGGTCGCCCCCTTCCTCGAGCTCGACAAGGTCGTAGCCCCTGCCCTCAAGCTCGACCGAGAGACGGAGCGACAGGAGCGATCCGACCGATTCCTGCCCGGTTTCCGGTGAAAGGTCTCGCGTTACAATGGCGACCCGATTCTGAGCCACACCGGCGACCGCTACGAGGGTGAGGCAAAGAGTCAGGAGCGTTCTTCGCACCTACTTGGTCTCCTGAACGTCGATATCCCATTGAGGGCCAAGCCCCTCGCCCGCCTTCAAGGCTCGGGCGGCTTCGATGCGTCCTGTAAGCTCTGAGGCGACCGTGTCACCGGGGAGCATCTCCAGAACCCTGGCTGCCTTGGCCGAAGCCTCGTCAAAACGTTGGGAGTAGAAGTCCTCCATTGCTTCGTTGTGAAGGCCCCAAGCGTCCTGGGTATTCTGGTTGAGATCACGACCGGCCGTGAAGATCTCAAGCCCGCCAAGCCGGCCCTTTACCGCGACCTTCGCGATCCGGCGGATCGGAACGTGCCGTGATGCGGGCTCGGCAAGCGCCTCACTAAAGAGGAGCGGCTGACCATACTTCTTGGTAAGCCCCTCAAGGCGAGAGGCCACGTTCACCCGGTCACCAATGACGGTGTAATCCATCTTCTGTTCGGTACCGATGTTGCCGACCGTCACCTCTCCAAAGTCTATCCCAACGCCGATCTTGAATTCAGGCTCTTCCAACTCACGCTGGTGGACGTTGAAAGGCTCTACGCCGTCAATCATATCGAGGCCGGCGAGTACCGCCTGGGCGGCGAGTTCATCAAGATCTTCCGCACGAACGGGCGCGCCAAAAATCGCCATGATCGCGTCGCCGATGTACTTGTCGATCACCCCGCCTCGGGCATCGATTCGATCGACCATCGTTGAGAAGTATCGATTGAGCGACTCAACGAGCTTCTCCGGCTTCATTGCTTCAGAGATGGTCGTAAACCCTCTGATATCCGAGAAGAGAACCGCAATCGGCCGGTTCTCGCCAACGAGCATTGCCTCCGGGTTGGCAAAGAACTGGTCGATGAGCTCCTGCGGGACATACTTCTGGAAAATCCGGCGGATTCGTTGTTCGCGCTTCTGGCTCAGAACCGCCTCATACGTCTTCTGCTTGATCTGAACGATTGCCTTCTCGAGCTCACCGGTCATGACGTTAAATGTGTGCGAGAGTTCGCCAATCTCGTCGCTGAAGTCGACCGGAACCCGTGCCGAGAGATCGTTCGTCTGAATGATTTCTCGCATCGAACTCACGACCCTTCGCAGAGGCGCTGTCAGATAGCGCACAAAGAAGTAGACGAGTAGAACCGCAAGGACCGAACCGATGGCAACCAGATAGATCGTCTGGAGAACGATTCGATCAACATCCGAGTAGAACGCGTCGCGAAGCTCGCTCACATAGACAGACCATCCGAACGGCTCGAACGCGAAGGCAATGAGGACACGCTCCTCACCCCCGATCTCCCGCGTTTGCAACGACCGGTCGCCGATCGCGGTGACCGCCAAAAGCGGCTCGGTCTCTCCGCCGGAGACCTCGAGTTCTGTGTCGGTGGAAAGCACAAGCGCGCCCGTTTGATCAAGAGCGAAGATGACTTCTGTGTCACTGCGAATGATGCTCCGCGCAAAGACCTCTATTCCTGCCTGGGCGGCTTGTACCATGTCGTCACGGCCGGAAAGATCGTTATCGAGGAGTATGCGCCACTGGCTATCGATGTACTTCTCGAACTCGCCGGTCTTGAACTCCAGGAACTCGACCGCAACGCGGGTGACTGAGTTTGTGGCGACAAAGGACGCCGACAAACCGCCGATCAGGAGCGCCACTATGAGGAGTGGCAGAACGATGCTGATAATCTTGCCGCGTATACCCATGGCTCACCTGAGGATACTACGCAACGGGTTCGCGCACAAAGCCCCCGGCCCATGAACCGACAGCTTCTCGCACTCTCTCAGCTTGACCGCAGATTGAATGTGCTCGTACTCTAGCGTGTACATAGACCAGGAGGAATAAATGTCTGAAAGAGACGTGTCCCCTCCGAAGATGCCGTTTAACCTGCGGCCACGACTCGTGGTCATCGTGCTTGTGGTGATTGTGCTTCTCGCACTCACCGCCAGCAGCTTCTTTGTCGTCGATCAGGCGGAGCAGGCGGTAGTCCTTCGGTTCGGGAGATACTTGACGACCGTTGGAGCGGGACTCCAATTCAAGTTGCCATTCGGAATCGACCAGAACTTCAACGTCCCGACTGAGCAGATTCAGCAGCTCGAGTTCGGGTTCAGAACGAGTGCTGCGGGCGAGACGACGCTCTTCAGTTCTGCGGACTTCCCGCGGGAGTCGATCATGCTCACCGGCGACCTCAACATCATTGACGTTGAGTGGATTGTGCAATACCAGATCGTCGATCCTCGTGCATGGCTCTTCAACCTCGAGTCCATAGGAGGCGGGATTGGGTTTAGCGCGATGCCGCCGGGTAACAACTCGGACGCCGATCGAAGGGTGAAGACCATCCGTGACGTTACGCAGTCGGTGATGAACGCTCTTGTTGGTGACCGGGCAATAGTAGACGTCATTGGTGCACAGAGGCAGGCGATTCAGGTTGCCGCTGTTGCGCAGCTCAACGAGATCTTCCAGGGCTATCAGCTTGGAATTCGGGTGCAGAACATTCTTATCAGGAGCGTCGTCCCGCCGGTTGGACGCGTTCAGGACGCCTTTGATGACGTCAACAGAGCGGTTCAGGACTTCAACCGCCTGATCAACGAGGGGCGAGAGCAGTTCAATGCAGAGATCCCTCGAGCCGACGGTCAGGCACGGCGTGCGATCGAAGAGGCCGAAGGCTACCGAGTACAGCGCGTCAACACCGCGAATGGTGACGTCGCTCGATTTACCAGCGTCCTCACTGAGTACCGCGCCGATCCGCAGACGACGCAGACACGTCTCTATTTTGAGATGATCGAAGATGTCTTCCAGGGCGAAGAGAACGTCGAACTCGTCGACAGGAACCTTGAAAACTTCCTACCGCTCCTGAATCTCGGCGGTGGCACTCCGGCAGTAGGAGGCCAGCAATGAGAAAGCTCCTAATCGTCCTTGCAGTGATCGCGGTCATAGTGATCGTGTTCCTGATTCTTGGACCCTTCTACATCGTGAGCGAAGGCGAGCAGGCGGTCGTAACCCGGTTTGGTGAGATCGTCCGCACCACAACTGATGCGGGGCTCCATCTGAAGACCCCCTTTGTCGACCAAGTACAGAAGTATCCGTCAAAGACAATGAGCTGGGACGCCGATGCGCGACTCTTCCCCACCGCTGAACAGCAGTTCGTGTTTGTTGACACCACGGCGCGGTGGCGAATCGTTGATCCGGCGCTCTTCTACCAGCGCTTGACCAACCTCAATCGGGCGTATGCGCGTTTGGACGACGTTCTTGAGAGTGCGGTTGCAAACGTCATCGCTCAGGAGCCGATTTACGAGGCGGTGCGAAGCACGAACATCATCAACGAGATCGATCGTACCGTTGACGTCGTAGACGCAACCGAAGACGTTGACGGAATCGAGCAGATTGCTGATCTCATCGTGACGGTTGAAACGCAAGATCCGGTCGTGAAGGGGCGCCAGGTCCTCTCGGAGGAGATGCTCACTCTGGCAAGCACCGAAATCAACAACCTTGGTATCGAGCTCATCGACGTGGTCATTCGTCAGATACGCTACTCAGAAGAGCTTACCGCCAGCGTCTACGATCGTATGGTGTCAGAACGCCGCCGAATTGCGCAGGCCTACCGGTCACTCGGTGAGGGACGCAAGGAGGAGATCCTTGGTGAGCTGGCCAGGGAACGCGACCGAATCCTCTCGCAGGCATTCGCCACCGCAGAGACCATTCGTGGTGAGGCTGACGCAACCGCCGCTCGGATCTATAGCGACGCCTATTCGCAGTCGCCGCAGTTCTTCGAGTTCTGGCGCGCGATTGAGAGCTACCGCGACACCCTGCCACGGTTCCGCAAGACTCTGACAACCGATCTCGAGTACTTCGACTACTTGTACTCCGAGACAGGAAACTGACCTACCGGGGCCGGCATCTGCCGGCCCCTTTTTGCTACACTGGACACCGATGGCGTCCACCGTTGCGGTCACCGGCTGCACTGGGTACATCGGTTCGCAGATCGTTCACAGGCTGATCAGCACCGGATACGTGGTTCGATGTGTTGTTCGTGCCGGGCACTGGTCGAAATCGCTGCCCCACCCAGGTGAAGGCTGCTCCAAACACAACGCGTCACTCGAGAGCGTCCCGGAACTGACATCCGCCTTCAAGGGCGCCGATTGCGTCGTACACGCGGCGGGGATGATCTCCACGACGGGCCGTCGTACGGACAAGCTTCACACGGTCAATGTGCTCGGAACGGAGAACGTCATCCTCGCGTCGCAGGCGGCTGCGATCCGCCGTCTTCTCTACGTCAGTTCGATCGAGACCTTTCCGCTGGGCGAACGTCGGTTTCCCATACGCGGGAACGAGCCCATCGATCCGGAGCAAACAATCCTCCCATACGGAGCGTCAAAGGCTCTCGCGGCACTCAAGGTCGCCTCGGCCAGCTCGGAATCGCTTGAGACCATCGCTTGTGCTCCGACCGCGGTGATCGGCCCACCGGACAGGGGCCCATCAAGGATGGGCCAGGTGATTCTCGAGATGGCCACCGGACGGCTGCCGGTGACCGTTCCGGGGTCATTCGATTTCGTGGACGTTCGCGACGTAGCGAATGGAATCGTTTTGGCCCTTGAGCGTGGTTCGCCCGGGGCAACCTATGTGCTCGGTGGTCACCACACCACCATCGAATCACTGGTGAGTCTCGTCTGCGTGCACAGCGGGGCGACGCCACCCCGAGTGAGAGTGCCCGTTTCGTTGATCAGGCTGATCTCTCCTGCGGCACAGGCGATAGCTACCCTTCGCGGAAAGGAGGCGCGCTTCTCGAAGGAGAGCGTGGCGCTCTTGCAGCTGGGCGTGACCGTGTCGCTGAATCGGAGCAGGACGGAGCTTGGCTACCGGCCTCGGCCAATCGAGATAACTATCCGAGACCTGATTGATTGGTACCGTTCCGAGGGTATGCTCGGTTAGAGGATTCCGGGGATGAGGGCCCGACGTCGAGCCGGGTAGTCGGGAAAGGTGGCGCGATACCATTTATGCGTCGAGATCGCTCTGGGCAGGAGATTGGCCAACGTGAACAGAGCGAACGAGAGACCCGGAAGCGTCCACGATGCGACGGCGAAGCCTACCCATTCGACGATCTCGCCAAGGTAGTTTGGACAGCTGACCAATCGAAAGAGCCCTCGGTCGGGGATCAGGTAGCCGTCGCGCCCACGACGGCGAAGCGCGCGAAGGTGAGCGTCCGAGGAGACGTGCAGGTAGGCGCCGTACGCGAAGATGAGGAATCCTATAGCAAGACGGAGGGGACGAACTTCCCCGAGCGATGCGTACGCCTGGTGGAAGAGGACGTGCCCGTTCACGAACCCGTTCCCTGCGTTGAACAGCATTGCGATGAACATGATACCGACCGGCATACTCTTCCGTCGGCCTGCCGGCAAGAGGAACGGATAGACGAGGCTTCGGTAGAGGTAGTGCGCGCACCAGGCGGCAAGGAGAACCCATGAGAGTAGTGTTCCCGTGTCGCCGGTGAGAGCGGTCACAACGATCGAAATCAACGATGGGATCTCCATGAGAATCCAAGCCGCTCGCTCAGGGAGACGTGCTCCCCAACCGTCGCGTGCAAAGCGCCCATATGGGGCGCTCACGAAGAGGAGTAGAAGGAAGGAAACGACCGCGCCCACAAGTATCACACCCAGAACAGCCTCGTATGCTGAGAGTCCGTCGCGGAGAAGGATCGCACCGTACAGCATCAGATGCACCAGCGGATCATATGGACAGTGTGCGAATGCGTGGGCACTTGCTGAGGGATCGGCTCCACCTGCATAGTCTGATCATGACGGTAGCAGCGCTGACCTCACGACTCAAGCATGCGAACCTTGAGCGCGAAGGTGTACTCGGCAAGGTCGAGGCCATAACTAACGATTCGCGAGTGGTGAAGCCCGGGAGCCTCTACGCTGCCCTTCCAGGCGCACATGCGGATGGGCACAGCTATATTCAAGATGCGATCGATGCGGGTGCGGCCGGAATCCTCTGCGCGCGCGAGTTCTATGACGCAATGGAGAAGCCGACGAATGCCGTCTCCTGGATCGTCACAGACAATCCAAGGATGGCCTTGAGCGAGCTCTCCGACCGCTTTAACGGGTCGCCCTCGCGAGAAATCCCCGTGATCGGCGTGACCGGCACCGACGGCAAGACCTCGACCGTCTACTTCATCCACCAGCTCCTCTCGCTCTCCGGCGAGCGCTCCGCCTTTCTCTCCACCGCGGCGATGCAGATAGGCACCACCGAAGAGCCGAATCTCTTGCATCAATCCACGCCTGAGGCTCCGGTCGTGCATGCCTCGCTCCGTAGGATGATCGATGAGGGCGCCACCGCAGCTGTTCTTGAGAGCACATCACATGCACTCTCCGACAAGACGGCGAGGCTCGCACACGTCGCCTACCGGGGGGCGGTGTTCACCAACATCAGTCATGAGCATCTCGACTTTCACGGCAGCTTTGAGCAATACCGGTCAGACAAGGCCAATCTCTTTCGCCGGCTCGACACGAGTCGCCCGAACGAGACCTTTGCGATCATCAACGCGCACGACGAACATGCCGACTACTTCGCGTCCGCGGCGACCGGTCGCGTGTTCAGGTACGGGATCGAAATCGACGCTGAGTACGTGTGCAAAGAGGTCGTCACCTCCGCGACCGGCTCCTCGTTCCGGATACATCATGGGGACAGCTCGGTCAAGGCCCGGCTCCGCGTGCCCGGGGCATTCAACGTCTTGAACACGCTGGCGGCTATCGCGGCGGTCCATGAACTCACCGGCATCGACATCGGTGAGCTTGGCCGGCACGTCGAGACCCTGCGGAGCGTGTCCGGGCGGATGGAGGTCATCGCCGAACATCCTTTCTCCGTAATAGTCGACTATGCCCACACGCCGGCGAGCTTTGAGACCGCACTTCCCTTCTTCAGAGAGCATACGGAAGGCCGGCTGATCAGCGTCTTTGGATCCGCAGGAGAACGCGACCGCGGCAAGCGCCCGCAGCAAGGCGCAATCGCAGATGAACACTGCGACATAATCGTCCTCACGGACGAGGACCCTCGGGGCGAAGACTCGATCTCAATCCTGAACGAAATCGCAGCCGGTATGAGGCGAAGCGTGGGCGACAAGCTCTTGCTCATCCCGGATCGCCGAACCGCCATTCGCGAGGCATTCTCCCTCGCCCGCCCCGGGGACACGGTCGTCCTCTTGGGGAAGGGGCACGAGGCCTCAATCATCGGGCGAGATGGTCCACTACCGTGGAATGAGGCTGAGATTGCGAGGGAAGAGCTTCGGCCCTACCAGTGATCGAATGAGACGACTCTTTCGGTCGGGAGCCGTTCCGACCGCGGAGCGTGAGATGCCGGATGGCCGATCGTCAGAAGCACGACGACTCTCATTGAATAGGGGACACTGATAACGCTCTTCACGTCTTCTTCTCGAAAAGTAGTGACAAGACACGAACCGAGCTCTTCGTGCTCCGCCTGAAGCATCATAAAGCTCGCGGCGATTGAGAGATCGATTGGGTACGAGAGTTGTCCGTTTGGCATTCGGTACTCGATGTTGGTCGTGCACAGAGCAACGATGACCGGTGCCTGTCCAACATATTCCTGACCGAATGCCGCGTGCTGAACTCGCTCCCGCGATGCGGGATCGCGGACGACGACAAATCGCCACGCCTGGCGGTTCTTCGCTGACGGAGCGAGTCGACCGGCCTCCAGAATCCGCGCGAGAACAGCAGCATCAACTGGTTCATCCGAGTACTCTCGGACGCTGCTCCGCTTCGCGATTTCCGGAAGTAGCTCCATTCGCTCCTCTTGACCCATCCTAAATCTTTTACCTATCGTGATCAACACGATGCGCCGAGTCGCCCTCCTTCTTCCCCTGCTCTTCGCGGCGACCACCCTGGGACACGCTTTCGACATTAATAGCGAGAGAGCACTCGAACACGCCGAGCGAATCCGGGCGTGGTATCCGCGAGACGAAGCGTCTGAGAATGAGAGATTGCTTGTGGACTACCTCTTGAGTGTATCCGCCGGGGCGGGTACTGAGGTTGAACTCTTCAGCTTTGACGACCTTTCGGACGCTCACTCCTTCTCGCAGCTGATAGTGTCCACTATCGAGGGCCAACGACCAACGAGAGGCACTCTTGTCATCGTGACACCGCTCAACACCATTGATGGAGCCCGACCCGAAAATGATGGTGCCGCTTCCCTCGGGTCGATCCTGGCGATTCTGGAATCGCTGGCATCCGACCCCGCAGAGATTACGGTGCGATTCGTCTTCGCCGGAGCAGAGTCGGGCCCGGGCTCGGAGTACCCACTCGGCAGTCGGCTCTATCTGGAGCGATACCGTCCTGAGGCAGAGGTCGCGGTGCTCTATATCGATGCCGACGGAGCACCGTTCAGCGTGGACGCAGGCGGCAATGGGGTGGTAGCTCCGTCGTGGCTCATCGAAAGAACGGTCAATGCGATCGAATCGAGCGGTGCACCGAGTCGCATTCGCCCGTCACTCTTCCAATTGCACCGGCTTGGGTTCGCAACATCAGTCCCGTCGGTCGCGACCTTCCTCGAAGATGGTGTGCCGGCGATCCGCATTGGGTCGGCGACGCCCGGGCTCGTGGCGCCAAGCCTCCCCGTAGCGACGCGTCAGGTGAGCGCAACGGTGGCGGAGTGGATACGGGCGTTTGAGGGCGGAGTGCCTACTGTATGGGACCGGCATTTCCTCTAC
>JANQQY010000459.1 GCA_028284845.1 Spirochaetales bacterium | reverse complement strand
TCCGCTCACCTCCACAATCCCCGGATAGATGCCCGAATCCTCCTGGTACTGCTGGAGGTCTCGCAGGAGCAGCCGAGTCAGAATGCCTCTGCTATAGATGGGGATCGTGGTCACCATGGCAACGGCGAGGATCACACCAATGAGAAGGCTCGCGACCATCCACTTGTTGGCCGCCATCTTTCGAAGCACAAAGAGAAACATGGCTACCTCAGAACGACTTCCTCGCCCTCTTCGAGACCCTGCACAATCTCGACCTCAGTAGCTGTCTCCAGACCAATCTCGATGTCTCGTTCGACTCGTACACCGTTGACCAGCACATGAACGTATCTGCGAACGGCATACCGCTGCACGGCACGCTTGGGCAGGACAAGAACGTCTTCGCGTTCCGCGAGAATGAGCTCCGCGGTTCCGGTCGATCCAATGCGGACATTCTCACTCAGAGGTTGATCGATGAGGATCTGCACCGTGTCCTCGTACTCTTCCCTCTGGTCAAAGGGCACGCTTCGCGGAGTCAGCACGACCGTGCCCGTATAGACCTCATCTCGAACGGTGATCTCACACCGCATCCCCACGTCAAACTCATTCGAATCACGGCCCTGATACTCAAAAAGAAGGTCTTGAGGGTTTGCTACTCGAACGATGCGCTGGAACGCCTGCACATTCTCGCCCTCTTGAGCCTGCCGACTCACCCACGTCACCACACCGTCTATGGGTGCGAAGAGCCGAGTTGCGTCGAGTTCGTCACGGAGCCGGTCGAGACGGAGCTGATTCGCCTCAAGGTCGATCAGCGCGAGCTCCACGTCGCGAGCAGCATTGCTCTCTTCGATCTGCCGAACGCTCAGCTCGGCCTTCTGGAGATTAATCTGTTGGGCCGCAACGTTCTGCTCAAGCGACCGAACCGCCTCGTTTGAGCCACCGGTGATCTGGGCGAGTTCCTGTTCGCGTTCGAGCTCATCTTGCAGCTCTTCAAGTCGAAGGCGTGCGAGATCACGATCGGCGATCGCAAACTCAAGGGCAAACTCTGAGTCCGTTGATTCGCGCGCGCGTTGAAGGGCAATCTGGGAGCGCCGAACACTCAGCTCCGCCTGCGCGATCTCGGCTTCCAGGCTATCCGTGTAGAGGTCAGCGATGATGTCACCAGCCCTCACATCGTCCCCTATGGAGACATGAACCTCCCGCAATCGGCCGCCGCGCCGTTCAAAGTAGAGATCCGACTGGCTCGCCGAGACAAAGGAACCAAAGGCACGGATCGTGTCTTGGAGGTCACCGCGCGAAACGGCAAGAGTCCGATAGCTGATCTGCGGTGGCTCGGCGAGCGGCGGCGCGAGGATCTCCTGCTCACGGGGGAGCAGGAAGCACGACGACAGGATCAGGGGAAGACCCAGCCAGGCAAGACGAGAGACCTGTCGGACGGAAAAACGCATAATCACCTACAGAGACGCGATATAGTCCCGGAGCACCCTCCGGGCATCTTCCTCTTCTTCCCGCGCGCGAATCAGCCCGGCCTGAAGCACTTCGATCTGATCCTCTTGCGCCGTCAACGACTCGATGTAGCGGTCGTAGAGGGCGCTCTCAGGACTCACGACGTCAAGGTTCGAACGGATTCGTTCTTGCTCACGATAAAGCGTCGACAGTTGTTGTTCAATCTCTCGTCTGGCAGACTCGGCACTTTCAATACGAGCGCGAAGCTCGCGGATCTGAGCCAGAATCGTCGCGGTATCGGTGTCCGTCACTCGCTGCGAGAGGTAGAAGGCAATCTGGTCGTCCCGGATGCTCGATAGAGCGATCGTGTTCGACCGAATCCGCTCCTCGGCCACCTCCAGGACGCGTGTGCTATTGCCGGGCACCTCTACCTCGAACCGGTAGGCAGCAGCCGTCTCAGACTCAGGAGGCAGATCACTGACGATCTCCCACCAGGCTCGTTTTGGATGGACGACGATATGCAGGAGATCGCTCTCATCAAGGCGCTCGAACACATACTCGGTCTGATTGCGCTGCAGGAGAGTCACGACCAGAACGCCATCGGCGATCTGGATACGCGTGATTTCCTCCGGTTGAGGATCAGACCGACGAACAACCGTGGTGGCGAGTTCAACCGCGTAGCTCATCAGTCGCTCTTCGTCCACGAGCGTCTCCGGCAGGCGCGCGTCGCCGGCGTAGGTCGCCCCGTCAAAGAGGGTCGCGGGGCCGGCCGGAAGCTGGAGCCCCGTGGCATTCTGGATGCGCACGGCGGAAAGCGGCCTGTTCGACAGGACGCTCGCGTCGTAAATCGCGATCCGTTCAACCGGGATTGTCGTGGCAACGATTGGAATAAGTGCCGCACCGCGCCTCGGTATCGACACCGGCTCACTGATCTGGTAGGTCGCCCCACTTTCAAGAGTGACCGCGGACTGAACTCCCTGGGAGAGATCGATGGGTTCCCTCGAGGTAGGCGCGTTGAGAAGAACACGTGCCTCCTCTGCGAAGGGTGCAATGCCCATCGGCGCTTCAGACGCGAGTCCAACGGCGCGTTCCGCGTCCAGTGCGATCCCGCGATCGTACTGCTGTGGAGCGACGGCGACGGTCGTATCGGGCTCTACCCTTGGACGAATCCGATAGATGGGTGAATAGAGGTCCATAACAAACGAGATAGGCTGACCGGAGACCAATCCAAGATCGACATTGATCCAGTCGTTCTCACTCGTATTCTCCGCAATTGCCCAGCCCTGAATCTGCGCGGCCTCGTCATCTCCCAGCACGATTCGATAGCTCGTCTTCCAGACGGGAACCGCACGGACATACCCAACGCGCACTCTGCGCTCGCCCTCACCGGTGAACCGGATCGTGATGGTCTTCTGATTCTGCTGTCGGTTGTCTGCGATCACACCGAGGGCCGACTCGAGTTCCGCCTGAAGAACCTCGGACGCGAAGCGAATACTCTCGATGTCGGCAAAGGCGATTTGCGAGAGACCGGAATCGGAGATCAAATTAAGGAATGCCTGTTGCTCGGAGCCGCGATCCGTGGCGACGGTTCGGTACTCAACGCCGGCCACCGTTCCGCTTACCGACCCCGGACCCCGAATGGAGACACGCTCTCCCCTCGCCCGGTTGAGGAGCTCAGAGAGTGCCGGATTGTCTGCGATGTTGATAGAGAAACTTCCAAGAATTCGGGCGAGCGGATCTTGCGACGGATAGGTCACGACTTGAATGAAGCCACCGTCGAAGTCCTGGAGGACAAGGCTCTTCAGGAGGTCATTGATATCCGAGTTGGACACGACAAGGTCGACCTCCGCGTCGCCGATGACCCTTCCATCGTGCTGGAAGTACCCAACACCGGAGGTGAAGAGAGAGACGCCCGTCACCGGCAGGACGGCAGTGTCACCGTCAGAGACAACGACCTCCTGGCTGACACCGCTCGCCGCGACGGAGACGAGTCCGAGGGTCGCCAGGAGGGTGATGAGGATTCGGGCGCGATGCCGCTCGGCGATGTTCATGCCACCACACTATCCTCTCGATGCACGCATCGCAATCAAATCCGGACGGCTACTTCTCCATACTTCCGTCGAATGCGATCTCGGAGGCGCCAAAGTTCATCCGCTTCACAAAGGCGAGCGCCTCTTGAGCACCGAACTCGCGGTCCATGCCGTTGTCTTCCCATTCGATCGAGAGTGGACCGGTGTAGCCGGCGTCATTGACCTCACGGATGATCGCGTCGAAATCGATGCTGCCGTGTCCAAGGGAGACAAAGTTCCACCCGCGGCGCAGGTCGCCAAACGGCAGATGTGATCCAATGATGCTCGAACGACCATCCAGAGTGACCTTGGCGTCTTTCATGTGCACGTGGTAGATGCGATCGGCGAGATCTCGATAGAAGAGCTCCGGTTTGAGACCCTGCCAGATGAGGTGTGAAGGATCGAAGTTGACTCCGATGGTCTTTCGGCCGCCAAATGCATCGATCAGCCGCTGCATCGTGTAGAGGTCGTAGGCGATCTCGCCCGGATGAACCTCGAGCGCAAAACGCACCCCGTTGCGATCAAACTCGTCGAAGATTGGTCCCCAGAGCTCTACGATCCGGCCGTATCCATCCTCAATCTGTTGCTCGGTGGTCGGCGGAAAGCTGTACCACCACGCCCAGATCGGCGAGCCCATAAACCCGGTCACGACATCGAGCCCCATCGCCTTCGCACCGGCGGCGGTCGCCATCATCTCTTCCGTGGCCCATTTTCTAATCTCGTCAGGTTTCCCGGCGAGATGCTCGGGAGCGAAGGTGTCGTTGCGGGGATCAGGGTTGTCCCCAACAAGCTGACCCACGATATGGGAGCCTATGCACCAGCATCCAAGCTTGTGTTTGGCCAGCAGCTCCTTGTGCTGCTCCACATACCCGGCGCCCTTGGCCGCCTCATGCACGTTGAAGTGGTCTCCCCACGTGCAGAGTTCAAGCCCATCAAAGCCCCAGGATCCTGCCAGTTCTACGATTTTTGTGACCGGAAGGTCTGCCCATTGGCCGGTGAAAAGCGTTACAGGTCGTGCCATTTAATCCTCCTAAAAGTCGATCCAGGTGCCTTGCGCCTCAGAACTCTCAAGCACTCGTGCGACGAATCGAATGCCCTGAATACCGTCGTGAACGGTGGGGAAGTCGAGGTCGTGCTCATCGGGCGAGTCGCCGGTGATCCGTTTGCGAAGCGCCCCGGTGAAGGTCTTGTAGATGTTCGCGAATGCCTCGAAATACCCCTCCGGATGACCGGCCGGGATACGAACAATCGAGTCACCACGTTCGCCAAGCGCGTCGCGTCCGCGGCTCAGTATCTGCTGCGGCCCGTCGAGCGAGAACACCTTGAGGTAGTTCGGATCTTCCTGAGAGAACTCGATCGATCCCTTCTCACCGTAGACGCGCATTCGAAGCGCATTATCACTCCCAACGGCGATCTGGCTGCTCCAATAGATCCCCTTCGCGCCGCCGTTGTACTCGACCATGATCGTGGCATTGTCATCGAGCGTTCGACCACCCACAAAGGAGTCGAGTCGCGCGGACAACTTCGAGATCTCGAGGCCAGTGACGTAGCTGACCAAGTTCTCGATATGGGTCCCGATATCGCCAACGCAGTTCACCTTGCCCGACTGGGCGGGATCGGTTCGCCAGCTCGCCTGACGGTTGTCCGGATCTTGCTCTGCACGTGTCGCGAGCCACTCCTGCGGATACTCGGCATTGACAAATCTGATTGGACCCAGGGCCCCGGATTGCACAAGCTCCCGCGCCTTTTTGACGGTAGGATATCCGGTGTAAGTGTAGGTGACGCCGAACAGAAGGCCGGTCTTCTCAACGAGTTCACCCAGGGCCTCTGCGTCGGAAAGCTCCGTGGTGAGCGGCTTGTCACAGACAACGTGAATGCCATGCTCAAGGAAGGCCTTCGCGATGGGAAAGTGCGAGACATTCGGCGTCACAATCACGACGAAGTCGATACCGTCGGAACGCTCCGACTCCTTCGCGGCCATCGTCTGAAAGTCGGGGTAGAGCCGCGACTCGTCCATGAGGAGTTCTCTTCCGGTCTGTAGTGTGCTCTCGTGTTTTCGAGAGAACGCTGCAGCAACAAGGTCAGTGTTCGGATCGAGTGCGATTGCACGGCGGTGGACGTCGCCGATGAACGCACCGGGTCCTCCGCCAACCATTCCATAGCGTAACGGCCGATCGAGGGTCATTCGAATGCCTCCTTTTCCGCAAGTCTACCGCCGTTACTCGCGGTGAGCAATCGCGGATTTGCGTGACAACGGACGCCTCTTGGGGCAAAATACGCGTGAAATGGCCCTACAGGACGATGGCTCCGTCGAACTCAGACGCTCCACCCTCAGCCGTCTTGGCGTCTTCTTCAAGGACTTCTCGACCGGCGGCGGCTTCGCGAGCGCGAACTGGATCAGTCTTGGCTACGGTGTCAACGAAATGACCGGAGCAGAGTGGCTCGAGCGCATTCACCCCGACGATCGCGAGCGGGTCAGGGAGGCAGCGGACGCCCATTTCCA
>JANQQY010000447.1 GCA_028284845.1 Spirochaetales bacterium | reverse complement strand
CAACGGGGAGTCGTCTCAGCGTGCTCGTACGAGGCACGTGCCTACGGTGTCCACTCTGCAATGCCGATCAACCAGGCCTACCGGCTCTGCCCACACGGTGAGTTCGTACCGGTTCGGATGAGACGCTACCAGGAGGTCTCTCGCCGGATCATGGAAGTGCTCGAGCCGTATACCCCTGCACTCCAGCAGATGTCGGTGGACGAGGCATTTCTCGACCTATCCGGGACCCGGAGGCTCCTCGGCGAACCGATCGACGTGGGCCGCAGGATCAAGGCCGAGGTGCGGGCTGCGACCGGATTGACGATCTCGGTGGGAATCGCGCCTTCTCGATACCTCGCGAAACTCGCATCGGAAGCCGAGAAGCCCGATGGTCTCACCTTGGTACGGGCTGGAGAGGAGGCAGATTTCGTAGCCGCTCTGCCTCTTCGGGAGTTGTGGGGCGTCGGCAAGAAGATGCTGGGTCGCCTCAACGGACTCGGCATCGAATCGGTCATGCAGCTTCGTCAGTACGAGAAGCCGGAGCTTGCCACGATGCTCGGCGCCGGCGCAGCCGACTACCTCTATCACGTATGCCGAGGCGAAGATCCAGGCCTCTACACGGATGGACGAGGCTCGAGCCATTCGATCAGCGGAGAACGCACCTTCGGCCACGACGTCATCGATCGGGACGCTGTGGAGCGATGCATCCTCGACGTTGCGGACACCTGTATTTATCGAATGATGGAGGAGCGGGCAAGCTCGAGAACGGTGACTGCCAAGCTTCGACTGACCGACTTCTCAACCTACACGATGCGGCGGACGCTCGACGACGAGATTACGAGTGTCGACGAGCTCTACCGAGAAGCACTCGCGCTGGTGTCGGCCAAGTGGGACGGCCACACTCCGGTTCGTCTCGTTGGTTGTGGGCTGGGAAACGTCTCGAAGGAGCGCGTTGCGCCGCAGGGCGACCTCTTCGACGAGAAGCGCGATCGGGATCGACGACTGGCGGAGGCCGTTCATGAGCTTCGTCGTCAGGGACTACCGGTAAAGAAGGCCCGACTTCTCAAGCCGGACCAGGACGACTAGAGCTCGGCAAGAAGCTCGATCGTGTCGGCGAGTTGGCGCTTTTGTCCGTCGGACCGATCGGTGATCGATTCCAGACGTCGGCGCATATCGCGAAGAATCTCCTCGGCCTCCTCGCGATCGCTCATTGAACGGATATCGATCGTTCCCTCGTAGTACCAGCCCTGCTCGAGCCGATCGTCCGTATCGCGAAAGCGCCTGCTCTTGGTGGAGTGCTCTCGATCGCGACGGCGTTGATTCCAATTGCGTTGCATGAGGTGACTCGCCAGCTGGATGTAGTAGTCGTGAAAGAGCTCATCCTCGACCCCTGCGGCAAGCTCCGCCTCATGCAGGTCGATCGACTTTCGCGCCAGGCTCACCGCGTAGTCGTCATTACCAAAGGAGATGACTCCTGGGACCTCGGCGTACAACTGGCCAAGAACATAGTAGCTCCCCGCATGGGTAGGCTCGCGGGTGATCGCCTCACCAAGAAGGTCCCGCATAGGTGACGCCTTGAAGAGGGCGTCCAGGATTCCCTTGGCCTGGCCCCATCGACCCGCGTTAGCGCTCTGCCAATAGTAGGCGAGATGGTTATCCGGGTCTGCTGCAACTGCCTCGATTCCGTACTGCTCGCCTTGCTCGTAGACCTCAAGCACCTCATCTACCTCCGCATCGGCATCCTCGAGCTGTGCACCAACGTCGAGGGTTGCCCGAGCGAGGCGCCAGAGAACTTCCGCCTGGTCGGTGGAGTTGGTCGCTGTCGCAAGAACCGTCTCAAGAACAGCGACCGCCTGCACGGGTTGGTCATCTTCGTAAAGGAGATCGGCTTGAGCGAGGGCGTCGGTATCCAGCGTGTAGGCACCGAATGCGATCAGGAAGAACGGAAGGAGCAGAAGTAGCTTTCTCATACAGCCTCCGCGGTCGAGCATAGGTTCGGCATATGCTGTTGTCAATTCGTCCTCTGCTATAATCCGGCGATGCCAGGTCTGATTCTCCCGGGCTTCTATGCGGTTCTCCAGCTCCTTCTTCTCATTGCCGTTGGGTTCATTACCCGCAGGACCGGTATCTGGCCGGACGATTTCTTCACGGGTCTCTCCCGATTTGTCGTCCGCGTTGCCCTCCCGCTCTACTTCGTGGCCCGGCTCTCCACAACACGCCTCACCGATCTAGAGGGCATTCTTATCATGCCGATCGCCGCCCTAATCATCACCGCCGTCGCGTTGGTGATCAGCATCCTCGTCTTCCGGGCCTCTCCGCATCGAGAGGAGAGCGAACGCGCCGGCATTGCCATGGCGAGCTTCGGAAACTCCGGTTACATGCCGCTCACCTTCAGCGAGGTCTTACCTACGGCCATTCCGGTCATCGCGGCGACCGTCTCATCAGACGAGGTCGCCGTGTTGATCGCGGCCTTCCTGCTCGTCTACAGCCCTATGCTATGGTCGGTCGGCAATATCATCATCACAAGACGCTCGTCGCAGGATGCGCGGCCCCGGCTACGTCAGCTTATCTCGCCACCCCTCATTGGAATCGTTATTGGCCTTGGGCTCTCGGTCGCGGGCGTGCCTGCGCTGATGACTCGGCCCGACCTCCCGGTCGTCCACATCGTCAACGCGCTTACGCGCCTCTCGGCAGTCACGCTCCCACTCGCCCTTGTCAACCTCGGAGCGATGATCGGCGGGCTCCAGATCACTCGGGCGGACATCGGTCGCTACCTGGGCGTCGCTCTGCGCGTGATAGCGGTCCGCTACATGATTCTGCCCTCGGTCTTCTTCGCGGCGCTGGTCGCGGGCGCGCTTGAGGGAGTTGGTCAGGCGGCACTCCTCGCCCTCTTCCTGGAATCAACGACACCTCCCGCGACCAATCTCTCGCTCATGGCCGGACAGGCCGGCGTAAACAAGGATCACGCCGCAGTCACGCTCCTGCTGAGCTACATCGCATACCTTGTCGTTATGCCGATTGCAATCGTCTTGTTTCTCCGCCTCACCCTTCAGGGAGGATAGACTTGACCAGTGGAGCGGTAAGTGAAACGACCGCTTGAAGAAGCCGCTCATCCTGTTCGGCAAAAGGACTGTGGACGTGAGAGTCAATGTCAAGTTCACCAATAAACGCTCCGTCCGCAAAGACCGGCAGCACGATTTCGGCTCGAGTCTCAAGGCTGCACGCGAGGTAGTTGCTCTCGGCCCTGACGTCCTGAACGACGAAGGCCTCTCCACGAACCGCCGCCTGACCGCAGATTCCCGTGCCGTAATCTATGCGGATGTGCTCGGTCGGGGCACCGTCAAACGGCCCAAGGACGAGCAGCCGTTGCGCGGGAACGGCGAGGTAGTATCCCACCCAGCCGTAGTGTGCGACCCGCTCCCGCAGGAGCCTACAGACACGGTGCAGTGATGGGCCCGGCATCTCCTCGTCGATCTCTTCTTCTATCCGCATGATGAGGTCGCTGATGTCAATCGCCATTGCCGGAGAGTATACTCTGGCAAGATCAAAAAGGAGATCCAGTGCTTCGCATCAACGACAACTTCAACCGCCTCCAAGCATCCTATCTCTTCGTCGAGATCGATCGGCGCGTTGACGCCTTTACGGCCAAAAATCCCGACGCGGATCTGATAAAGCTTGGCATTGGGGACGTCACCATGCCGCTCCCGCCTTCGGTTATCCGCGAGTTTCATCGCGGGGTCGACGAGCAGGCCTCAGCAGACTCGTTCCAAGGGTATGGACCCGGCCGAGGCTACGACTTCCTGCGCGAAGCCATCGCCCAGGTCGACTTCGCATCCCGCGGCGTTTCCGTCTCTCCGGACGAGATCTTTATCAGCGACGGCGCCAAGTGCGATTCGGGAAACTTTCAGGAGATCTTGAGCCCGGACGCAACGGTCGCAGTGCCCGACCCCGTCTATCCGGTCTACGTTGATTCGAACGTGATGGCAGGACGAGCGGGCGTCTGGAAAGAGGGCCGATACGATCGCCTCGTCTATCTTGATGGAACGCCGGAGAACGGATTTGTCCCGTCGCCTCCCTCGAAACCGGTGGATGCAATCTATCTTTGCTTTCCCAACAATCCTACCGGTGCGGTGGCGACGGCGGCCCAGCTTTCCGCATGGGTGGAGTACGCCCGGTCACACCGTTCGATCATTCTCTTTGATGCGGCGTACGAACAGTTTATTCGCGACCCGTCGATACCACACTCAATCTTCGAGATAGAGGGTGCTGATGAGGTCGCGGTGGAGTTCCGGTCGCTCTCCAAAACCGCGGGATTCACGGGTACTCGCCTCGCATACACAGTCGTTCCTCAAAAGCTCACCGGGACCGACAGCGACGGCCGGAGCCACGCGATCTGGGACCTCTGGAACCGTCGGCAATCCACCAAGTTCAACGGCGTCTCGTTCCCGGTCCAGCGCGCCGCGGCCGCGGTCTTCACGGAGGAAGGACAGCGCGAGATTCAAGAACTCTCGTCCTACTACCTCGAGAATGCGCGTCTGATCAGAAGCGCCATGGAGGAGGTTGGATACCGATGCTTCGGCGGCGAGAATAGTCCGTACGTCTGGGTGGAGAGCGGCGGCGACTCATGGGAGATGTTCTCTCGGCTCTTGGAAAAGGCCGCGGTTGTGGTCACGCCGGGAGCCGGTTTTGGCACCTGTGGCGAGGGCTTTGTTCGAATCTCCGCGTTCAACGACCGCGAGAAGGTGACCGCCGCAATCGAACGTCTCCGCAACAACTTGTAGGCACTCGCGAGAACCGAGCAAAAGCGTAGATGCGGATACCGCGCTAGAGGAGGTGTCCCATCTCGCTCTTTTTCGTCTCCAGGTAGGCTTCGTTGTGACGGTTGGCGGGGATCACGACCGGGATGCGCCGAGCAATCTCAATGCCTTCCGCCTCGAGCCCCACAATCTTGTCCGGATTGTTGGTGAGCAGCGCAACTGACTCGATCTCGAGAAGCTCGATAATCCGCGCTGCTATTGCGTAGTCCCTCGCCTCGGCGGGAAATCCAAGGTAGTGATTCGCCTCGATCGTGTCTAGGCCGAGGTCCTGCAACTGGTAGGCCTTGATCTTGTTGAGCAAGCCGATGCCTCGGCCCTCTTGTTTCATATAGACGATGGCGCCGGCATCGCGACTACCTATGTACTCGATCGCCGCCTCCAGCTGATCACGGCAATCGCATCGCAGACTGCCCCACACGTCGCCGGTATGGCACTGAGAGTGAACACGCACTGGGACATCGCGCATGCCTGCGATCTCTCCTCGAACCAAGGCAGTATGCTCCTTTCGATTCCGTTCATCGTAGAACCCGTACATCTTGAAGTCGCCGAATCGCGTTGGGAGCGTGGCGGATGCCGCCAAATAAACCCGCCCATGACGACCCGGTCTGCGGTCTTCGGTGAAATCCTCTTCTATGAAGTCTGGAGCGCGCTCAAGTTTCTGTTCGAGGACGTGACGGGTGTACTCCGAGGGGATTGCCCGATCGTCAGTTGTGCGCTCTTGAATGTCTGCCATACCTTGTGTTATCTCCATTTCCTTTAAAATGAAAGTATGGTTCCTGACCGGAGTCGTCAACAAAGATCGGTAGCCGGTTTTGTCCGTATACTCCGCAGATGCGACCACGAGTGACGTTGGCCTATGCTCAGAGTGCGGACGGAAGGATCGCAACAAAGACCGGCGACTCGCAGTGGATTTCCGGTTCGGAGACGCTCACCCTCGCCCACGAACTCCGAAACGAGCACGACGGGATCCTCGCAGGAATCGGAACCGTCATCGCGGACAACCCCCAGCTGACCTGCCGAATCGAAGGCGGATCAAACCCGCATCGGATTATCCTCGACTCACGCCTTCGCACACCGGTCGACTCTCATATCGTCCAACAGGCGAGCAATGTGCCAACGACGGTCGTCTGCGGGAGAGAGGCTCCCGCGCAGACGGAGCAACGATTCCGAGATTCCGGCGTCAGTGTTATGCGAGTTGACAGCGATGATACGGGTCTCGACCTGCACGAGATTCTACGGCAGCTTGGCGAAATGAGCATCGAGTCGCTCATGATCGAAGGCGGCTCAGGAGTGATGACGAGCTTTCTTCGTGAGCGGCTGGTGGACAGGGTGATCCTCGTGAGCGCGCCGCTTTTTATTGGCGAGGGAACGAATGCGATTGGAGATCTGGGGACTACGATGCTGGCCAAGGCGATCCGCGGTCGGACGCAATCGGTCCGGCAGGCCGGCGACGATATCGTCTGGGAGTTTATCCTCGATGCAAGTTAGCCGGAGTCAGTTGAGATGGCGGCCGCTGCGACGCGCGCGAACTCTTCGATGCGAGGCGAGAGGCGCTCCAGGTAGTGCAGACACCGGTCGTAATCCTCGAGCTTTCCCGATCCCTCGAGCAGCGCGGCGGCATCCCCAAGTGGCCGCGCTTCAAGACTTCGCGCGCCGCCTTTGAGGCCATGAGCCTCTCGGGTGAGCGTCTCGTAGTCGCGCCCCTCGAGCGCCTCCCGAAGTTGCTTCTGCATCTGATCGCACTTCTCGATGAACTGTCGGACCACCCCCTCGACAATGGCACTATTGCCCGCAAATCGCGCGACGGCGTCGTCAAAAGAAAAGACGGGCGCCCCCTCCCCCGTTAGACCACCTCCGATCATCTCTTCGGGGACCTCGTATCCAGGGTCGCCATGGCGAGGTTCTTTCGCGGTCTCGCCGGCAAGCGTTGGCCCGTCCCCGAGTTCCGCGCCGCCAACCCACTTGTCGAGGATTGGGACGATGTCATCGCGCTTGAACGGCTTTGATAGGAAGTCGTCCATGCCTGCCTCGAAGCATTTGTCTCGTTCACCCTTCACGGCATTTGCTGTGACGGCAACGACCGGTCCGGTATAGCCGTGATCGCGAATGGCCCGCGTTGCCTCGTAGCCGTTCATAACCGGCATTTGGACGTCCATAAAGACAAGGTCGGGCGTCTCTCGTTGCACGGCATCAACCGCTGCTCGTCCGTCTGCCGCGAGGAAGACCTGGTGTCCCAACTTATCAAGGATCGCTTTGAAGAGGGTCTGGTTGATGAGGTGGTCCTCCGCGACGACAATTCTCATTGAGACCGGGGCGACCTCCTCAATGCTCGGATCATCTTCGAGTTCTTCCACTTCCGTAGCGCCCTCGGTTGCGGAATTGGAGAGCGCCTTTGCCATCTCAGACTCAAGCTCGTGCAACGAGACCGGTTTCCGGGCGTATCCGCTGAACCACATGAGGCGCTTCATCTTCGCCTCGCGCGCCATGAGTCCGCTCGGGCTGAGCAGAATCAACGCCGTGCTGCGAATGCGGTCGTCGTTGTGGATTTCGCCCGCCAGCTGCCAGCCGTCCATCCCCGGGAGTTCGAGATCGATGAGTGCAATATCAAAGGCGTCGGCGTCATCCGTGGCCGAGCGGAGCTGCGAGAGTGCCTCCTGGCCGGTTGCGACCGCCGTGACCTGCGCCTGCCATCGCTCGAGATACCCGGAGATCACCGCGGCGGAGCTTGCGTTGTCATCAACAAGAAGGACTCGCGTATTTGCCGCAACCGGCTCGTCGTCGAGGGAAGCCTCTACCACATCAAACGGAATCTCGAACCAGAAGGTCGACCCCTCGCCCTCAACGCTCTCTACACCAATCGCGCCGCCCATCATCTGGACAAGGCTCTGAGAGATGCTGAGGCCCAGCCCGGTTCCGCCGAACTTGCGAGTCGTTGAGGAATCAACTTGAGTAAAGGCACTAAAGAGACGTCCCACTTTGTCGGCCGGGATACCAATGCCGGTGTCTCGCACCTCAAACCGGACACGGGTGCGGACCTCAACTGCGACGACATCGACGTTAATCTGAATCTCACCGCCCTGGGCGGTAAACTTCACGGCGTTGTTGAAGAGGTTCACGATAATCTGGCGCAGCCTGCCAGGATCTCCTACGACTGTTCGTGGAACTCCGGCGCCAACTGATACGATGACCTCGATCCCTTTCTTGTGCGCTTCAAGACTGACCATATCCACAGCCTCTTCAGCAACGTTCACGAGAGCGTAATCAATTTGTTCGAGAGAGAGCTTGCCGGCCTCGATCTTCGAAAAGTCGAGTATGTCGTTGATCAGATAGAGCAGCACCTCAGCCGCAAACCGAACCTGGTTGGCATACTCTCCCTGCTCTTCGTCGAGCTCAGTCTGGAGGAGGAGTTCGGTCATGCCGGTGATGGTGTGAATCGGCGTTCGTATCTCGTGGCTCATGTTTGCGAGGAAGGCAGATTTTGTCTTCGTGGCACGCTCGGCCGATTCCTTCGCACGCTTGAGCCGTACTTCTGTATTGCGCTGGAGGGTGACGTCCCGCGAGTTCACCAGAAGCAGGGGCTGTCCGTCGAGACCACTCACCACGGAGACATCGAGTTGCCAGAGAATGGGACGGGCGTCGTTCTCAATGTGGACGAGCCAACTGTAGCGTTCGCCGGGGTGCACGAGCGTGGCAAAGCGCTCTTTGGACGGTCCACGATCCTCTGCAATGATGAGATCCCAGAGAAACTCCGGAAACTTGTGGCCGTCCCGCTGGGCAAGCTCACGAAACGCCGGGTTGTGCATCAGGATACGACCGTCGGATTGGACAACCGCCATTCCGATTGACGAGTTCTTGAAAATTGCCTTGTAGAGATCCGCCATCCCTGACATCAGAAGTTGGCCCGCAAGACCTCTTTTGCTTTATTCAAGACTGCTTCGGGTTCCAATGGCTTGATGAGGTAACTGGTGACTCCATACTTCATCGCCTTGACGACCGTCTCCCGTTGAGAGAGCGCTGAGAGAACGATGATGGGAGTTGTATCCCCTTCTTTCGAGAGCTGCGCCATCACCTGGAATCCGTCCACTTCCGGCATCATCAAATCGAGAAAGACCAGGTCGTATTCCGCTCGCTTCGGGTCGTCCAGGAAGGTCTTCCCGTTCTCAAACTCGACCATCGTTGAGCCGGTGTCCCCGAGTACGGCCTTCACCATCTCACGGATGACAAAGTCGTCGTCCACGATCGCCATCGTCACCGACGCGCCCACCTGGGATAAATCAAAGGATGCACGCTCACCGGAAAACTTGATGTCGATCGACTCCTCACGACCCTCCTTTGGAGAGGAGGCCTGGAGGAACTCCTCGTGGACAACTTTTGTATCTCGATCGATGTAGCTTCCGGCCTTCTTGCCCAGGAGGCCATCCATCGCGGTCTCCAGCGCATCGGTTACCTCAAGGCCCGCATACTCCTCGCGGTTCGCAATGAACTGCGCCACAAACTCCGAGTTCGTCAGGAGTTTCGCATGCTGCGGCTTGGCGCCGGTCGTCTCAAGAACGGTCGTCAAGAGAGCCGCAAGTTTGAGGGAATCATCGGTGGTGACGTCGACACCCGACATGATGATCAGAACCCTAGGACTTTTGACCTCGTAGAGATCCATCAGCTCCGCGATTTTGTACCGGAGCAGTTCAATCTTCTCTTTGTTGAGACCTTGTGCAACCTCAATGAAGAGGATCTGGTCGTTGAAGTGAGCCTCGATCACGCACGCCGTGTCGTCGATGTCGACCGTCACACCAAGAAGCTCGGAGATGGTGTTCACCAGCGCGTCTATCCGAATAGGCTTTGTGAAGAACTTCTTTACGTTGTACTTGGCGACCTGAACGAGCTTCTCGCGATCAACCTTCCCAGACGCCATGATGACCGGAACGTCGGCGATATTGGGATCCTCTTTCTTCTTTTGGAGCAGCTCAAGCGAGGACATTCGAGACAGATAGTAGTCCATGATGATGAGGTCGGGCGGATCACTCCGCATCTTGGACGACCCGTCCAGGCCGTTCACGGCGACCTCAACCTCAAAGCCAAACTCTTCGAGCTTCTGGACGAGAAAGTCCCGAATCAGCTTCGATTCGTCGACTACGAGTATCTGCTTCATCCCTGCTTCACCCCCACTGCCTCAGTTATAGTTAAGCAGCACCGGTTCCGCAAGGAAGAGAATCGCTTGGTCGGTTGACCGGCTCCTGACCCCGGACTACGATCCGAGCATGAAGCGAATCGCTGTCTCCCTTCTTCTCCTCGTGGCGTCTACGGCGATGGCGCAGGATCAGTGGGACTTCATCGTAGCGCCTCGGATTTTTGGCATAACGGCCGGCGCACGCTATGCACTCTCTGAGCCGCTACGAGACGAGGTTGAGACCTCCCTGGTCGGTATCGTGAGCGCCGCGTACGAGTCGAGTGGCTACTTCCGTCTCGCCGACGGATCACAGTTCACCGTTCCTGAGGACGGGTCGGACGCGAGCATAGCCGCCTACAACCGGTTCAACGGCGCGTGGCAGCTCGGGATCCAGCAAGGGCTCTTCCCGAGATCGGACACCACGGATGACCTGGCGGTCGGTTTTCTTCTCTATCGTGGTCAATACGATCTCCCCCTTGGGGAGGGCGACGACCTCTTTGGCACCAGCGGATTGCCGGAGGCGAGCCAGGGGCTCGTAGGGTCGATCATCGGCGGCGTAGCACTGTCACGTGTCCTTCAGGACGAGATCACGAGGGTTCGTTCCGGTGTTGAAGCGGAGGCGGCGCTCGAGTGGGGTCCGAGCTTCCTTCACAATCGGGTCATCGGCACATCCGATTTCACACGGACGACTCTCTGGGCGAGGGGCTACCTGCCGCTCTACTCGGTCGAACCGACCGACGGCAGGAACGTCTTCTCGCTCTACCTCGCCGGAGCCGGATTCGTCGACTGGGCACGGGGACCGGAGATTCCATTTCTCGTGACGAGTACGACGGGCGGACGAAGCTACCGTTCCGCGACCGGTGGATCAGTCCGTGGATTCGAATCGCGGCGCTTCGACGCCACGTTCAAGGCAATTGGCAACGTTGAGGTTCGTGCCAATCTCCCTGCGATCGTGCTTCCTTCGATCGTGCCGGGAATCACCCTCTACACTGACTTTGGATACTACGCCGATAGCATCGACCGTTCGCCGAACGCCGACGAGAATAGCGGGTTCATCGTCTCAAGCGGAGCAGGGATCTTCTTTGATCTCTTCTCCGTTGCGGAGTTCGTCTTCTACACAAACGCCCTCTGGACCGGAGGCGATGTGGAAGGCGAGACCTGGGTCCCCTTCTCGATTGGATTTGGATTCCATTTTTGAGCGTCCACGAGGAAGAGCAGGCGCCGTCGACCCAGATGACCAGCTCTGAACCCTCTCTCGAGCTTATTGGTGAAGCACTTGAGAGAATGATCCTCTCCGCCTCCGGCTGGCGCGCGGTGTTTGCACACGACGGCGACGAGGAGAGCCGATCAGCAAAAGTGACCGACGAGTTCCTCGTTCTCTCCGCGCTCGCGGCCACGGTCTTTGCCGAACACATTGGCAAGGGATCACGGGTAGTCGTTGGGAGTGATACGCGACCCACCGGACCTGCGATTGCCCAGGCCATACTTGCCGCGCTCACCTCACACCAAGTCGAGGTTGAGTACACGGGCGTCGCCGCCTCCCCAGAGATCATGGCGTACGCAGCACGCCGCGACACCATCAACGGCTTCTTCTACATCAGCGCGAGCCACAACCCGATCGGTCATAACGGGTTCAAAATGGGCGGAGCTGACGGAGGAGTCCTCGCCGGCCGGACGATCGGTCCCATGATCGAACGGTTCCGGGAGTTCGCGGCCGACGGTGAGGCGGTGAAGGCGGCGATCGCAACCCTTACGAGGCCGCCAAGCGAGAAGGTTGCGGCTGCGCTTCGATCCCAAGAGACCACCAAGGAGGCGGCGACGTCTGAGTACGAAACTCATGCGAATGAGATCGCTCGCGGTCCGGGATCGAAGGCTGACAAACGGTTCACCGAGTTCCGCGATGCAGTAGTGGAAGCCCGGCCGGGAATCGCGATCGACTTCAACGGTTCCGCGCGTGCCGCCTCTCTCGACGTCTGCTATCTTGAATCACTCGGATGCGGGGTCTCCTCGATTGGGGCGGTCCCGGGGAAGATTGATCACGTCATCGTGCCGGAGGGCGAAGGACTCGCGGCCTGCACCGAGCTCCTGACGGCCTCGTACGCGCGAGACCCGAGCTACCTCTTTGGGTACACACCGGACAACGACGGCGACCGCGGGAACATCGTTGTCGCCCTGCCACGCGGAGCACGCGCCTTGGAGGCACAGGAGGTATTCGCGCTCGCCGTGGTCGCGGAGCTCTCATGGCTTGAGTCGTGCGGGGTCGACCTCTCCGAGCCGACGGCAGTCGTCGTGAACGGACCCACATCGCTGCGAACGGACAGAATCGCATCGGCATTCGGCGTTCGGCTGGAGCGCACGGAGGTTGGTGAGGCGAATGTCGTGAATCGGGCTCGAGAGCTCCGAGATGAGGGCGTGCGCGTTCGAATCCTTGGCGAGGGCTCCAACGGCGGCAACATCACGCATCCCGGTGCGGTTCGGGATCCGCTTCAGACCGTTCTCTCGTTCTTGAAGCTGCTCGTGACCCCCGGAGACCGGGTCGCACCGCTTATGATCTGGTCGCGCCGAATCGGCACCGGCTTTGATCAATCACAGACGCGCCTCGAATGGCTTCTCGAATCGCTTCCTGCGTTTTGTACGACGAGCACATCGAGCACGGACGCCAAGGTAAGACTCCACACGCGTGATCACGCCGCTCTCAAGTCTCGAGTCGAGGCAAACATAAAATCGTCGCTTCCGGGCGTGATATCCGCGCTCTCACGTGAGTTCGGCACGATACACTGGGAGATTGCCAACTACGAGGGAACCCGAGTACGGCCCGGTCGCGGCAATCGAACCGGCAACGAGCGCGGC
The DNA here is from genome assembly GCA_028284845.1 of Spirochaetales bacterium. Classification (GTDB taxonomy): domain Bacteria; phylum Spirochaetota; class Spirochaetia; order DSM-27196; family SLST01; genus SLST01. The sequence goes on along the minus strand of JANQQY010000447.1, from coordinate 6,138 downwards.
GGCTGGAAGCTACGCTTCATTGACGCCTTGGGTGTCGAACGCGCCTTCGCATGGATGCGGGGAAGCGGTACCGAACCTGTGTTCCGGGTACTCGTTGACGTTGAGGGTGATCGAGCGGGCCTTCATGACGAGATACTGCAATGGCTCCGCGAAGAGGTGGGGAAGGCCGACGCTACGGGATCGTAATCACCCCATCGTCCATCTCAATCATTCCTTCGCGTTCAAGCGCTTGGAGCGCAGGCTCGAATCTGGCATCGGTTGGTCCAATCGTGCTCTCGAGATCAGAGATCGTCATCCTCCCCTGGGAGCCGTGAGTTGCGAGTGCCCGGAGAATCTGTCCGCGGACCTCCCGGACCGACCCGGCGAGAGGGCTCTGTTGTGTGTAGGAGCGACTCCTTCGGTTTGCGTTCGGCAGCAGGCGTCCTAGGTGAGCGCCGTAATCCATCAGCGCGTAGTACCACTCACGGGGGCGATCATCGAGCACGGTCTCAACCAGTTTGGTGATTCGCGCGTCGTCTACGCTCGTCTCTCCCGGACAGAAGAAATGGAGCATCACGCGCCGGATGTTTGTCTCCACCACCGCGACTCGTTCGCCAAAGGCAAATGCAGCAACCGCGGCGGCGGTGTACGGACCAACGCCGGGAAGACGCTGGAGATCGGTAACCGACCGAGGAAACAAACCGCCGAACTCGCTCACGATGGAGCGGGCGGCATCCCGCAGATTCTTCCCTCTACGGTTGTAGCCAAGCCCCTGCCAGTGCCGGAGCACCTCCGAAAGCTCTGCGGAAGCGAGTCGCTCGACCGTTGGAAACGAGGCGAGAAACTCCTGGTACTTCGGCATGACCCGGGCAACCTGCGTCTGCTGGAGCATAAACTCGGATACAAGGACGTGGTAGGGATCGTCGGTCTCACGCCACGGCATCTCTCGCCGCTCGGCTGCATGCCGACCCCAGACAACGCTTCGAAAGCGGTCAATCATTCCGGCCGAGGGGTCTGTGCTGTCGCCGACGAGACCGTAGGTATCAACGACGGCGTCGAGATCAAGCTTATCTGCGCCGCCTGCTACGATCATATGGGCCGCCTTGTACCCCGTGCGACTCTCCATCCCCGGATGCGGCACGGCCACGACCTTCATTCCCGCCGCCAGAGCACCTCGCACGCCGTAGACAGAATCCTCGATCACGAGGCAATCAGCCGGATCAACAGCCAACTGCGCCGCTACCGCAATAAACGGATCGGGGGCAGGCTTTGGGAGGCGGACATCGTCACTCGAAACGGTCACGGCGAACAACTCGCGAAGCCCGGTCGCGTCGAGCATCACCTCGAGAACACGACGCCGCGATGAGGTTGCTATGGCAAGTGGGTAGCCCTGTACATAGAGGTAGCGAGCGAGTTCAAGCGTCCTTGGAAACGGTCCGACGTTCCCGGGTGCATAGGCGAGGTAGAGATCATCGTTCTCGGCGACGAGCTCATCTACCGAGCCTTCTACCCCGTGACGCTCCTTCAAATACTCGAAGAAGGGGCGACCACCCATGCCGACGGCACTCTCCCACTCGTCGTCATTCAGGAGGACGCCCTTCTCCAGCAGGTAGCGTGAGTCCACCTCTCGGTAGGCCGGCTCGCTATCGATCAGCGTGCCGTCGAGATCAAAGATGACCGCACGAATCACGTTGCTCGTTTCTTGCGAGCCTCTTCGGCCTTCCGGCTGATCTTGTTCCAGATGCCGGTCAATCCCATCGCCTTACGCACGGCGTAGATCGTCTGCTTTGCTTCATCCCGCATCTTGAGAGTCCCCTCGTAGAGGATCTCATCGACGTACCCCTTTCGGGACTCGTACGTGGCGCGCCGCTCCCGAATCGGGTCGAGAAACGCATTGAGCGCCGCAGCAAGCTTCTGCTTCACCTCCACGTCGCCGACGCTCCCGGCACGATACCTCGCCTTGAGATCATTCACCTCAGCGGTGTTCGGGTTGAACGCATCGTGGTAGATAAACACCGGATTGCCCTCGACCGTGCCCGGCACATCGGCGCTCACCCGGTTAGGATCGGTAAACATCCCCCGCACTCGCTTCTCCACCGTCTTCGCGTCGTCACTCAGGAGAATCACATTGTCGAGGCTCTTGCTCATCTTGGCCTGCCCGTCGGTCCCAACGAGGGTTGCAATCTCCCCCATCATGAAGTCCGGGATCGGGAAAACCTCGCCGTAGAGGTTGTTGAACCGGCGCGCGAGTTCTCGAGTGAGCTCGACGTGGGCGACGTTGTCCTTCCCCACCGGAACAAGGTGCGCGCGGGGAAGAAGGATGTCTGCCGATTGAAGGACGGGATATCCAAGAAGCCCAAACGGCATCTCGTTCAAGTGAGCGCTTCTCGCCATCTCCTTCAGACTGGGCAGCCGCTGAAGGCGAGGCACGGTCACGAGCATCTCGAGGTAGAGGTTGAGCTCGTGGGTCTCAGGTACGGCGCTCTGCAGATAGATGGTGCACTTGTCCGGGTCGATCCCGCAGGCGAGTGAGTCGTAGACCATCTGCCGGGCATTGTCGGTCACCGCTTCGATGTGTTCCTTCTCTGGCTTCGTTGTCAGCATGTGAAGGTCTGCGATCAGGAGGATGGTCTCGTACTCGTCCTGGAGACGAACACGGTTCTGTATCGAGCCAACATAGTGGCCCACATGGAGCCGACCCGTTGGTCGGTCACCGGTAAGGATTCTTTTCTTGTCGTTCATTTCTCTCTCTACTTCTGTTGATCGTTGGTGACGGGCTCTTCAGGAGAGTGCTCCGACTCGTCCGGCACGTCACGTCCCATCAGGACTCCGATGAACTCGAAGCCCGGAATGTTTTCAGTCACAATCTTGATGGCCACGGTAAGGGGAACCGCCAGGAACAACCCAACGACTCCCCAGAGCCAACCCCAAAAGAGAAGTGAGAACAGAATGACAACGGGACTGATTTTTAGGCTGTCGCCCTGCATCTTGGGATCGATCACGTTCCCAAGAACGAGTTGAATCGTCAGCATCGAGACGCCCGCCGCGACGATCGGGCCGGGCTCGGGATAAAACTGGACAAGCGCGAAGAGTGTGCTCACCACTCCAATGACGATTGACCCAATCGAAGGAATGAAGTTGAACAGGAAGCTGAGCGCGGCCCAGATGAGCGCGAATTCAACGCCGATGATGCTAAACGCGATCCAAACGAGGACACCGGTGATGAAGCTCACGATCAGCTTCACGCTGAGATAGCGACCGATCTGAGCGTTGGTGTGCCCTACGATCTTCCAGATACGCTCGGTTCGCGCACCCTTGAGTGCCTTCATCACACGAGGCCGCAGGAACGGTTTTTCGAGAAGCAGAAACAAGAGAAAGATGAGCACCATCGTGAGGCTGCCCAGGACGCTCAGGAACGACCCGGAGAACGCCACCAACGAACTACCGATCGGCTGAATGAGATCGAGCCCCAAGAGCGCATCAGCCGGAAGCTCGAGGGTCTGCGTCAACTCCCCGGCAAGCTCAAGCAACCGCTCGACGTAGCCGGGGATCTGGCGCGCAACTCTCTGGACGCTTGATGAAAGCAGCAAAACAAAAAGAGTGCCGATCCCAAGGATCATAACGATGACGATCAGAATGCCGACGATCCGCGGCACTTTGAGGCGATGCAACCGTTCAACCAGGGGATCAAGGACGAGACTCAGAAGCAGCGCGATCACCAACGGCTGAAGAATCGAGGACGCAAGCTGCATCACAGCGCCCACTGCCAGAACCGTTAGCACGAGAAGAATAGCAGAGGTCAGCCGCTGCTGATCAAGATGTGCGCGCCCAATCTGGTTATCCATTAATCCTCACGACGGGCTAGAAGTGGATTGCCCACCCCTCTGCCGCCCGTGCGGTCTCCATCACCGCCTCCGAGAGCGTCGGATGAGCGTGAATCATCGTGGCGATGTCTTCTGGAAGAAGCTCGCTTCGCTTACCAAGAAGGAGTTCGTGGATGAGCTCGGTCGCCGTGTGACCGGCAACGTGTGCTGCGAGGAACTCGTGAGTTTTTTTGTCGTAGAGGACCTTCACGATCCCGTCCGGATGACCGATGGCGACCGACTTCCCGGCGCCGCGATAAGGGAACACAGCCTTCTCGAAGTTGAGCCCGCGTTCCTTCGCCTGCGCCTCGGTTGGTCCAAAGCTCGCAATCTGCGGTTCCGTGTAGATCGCCGCCGGAATAAGATCTGGATCGACGCTCTTCTCAGGGTGATGTCCTGCCATGAACTCAACGGCAATCTCGCCCTCTTTGCTCGCGACATGCGCAAGCTGCGGCGTCGCAACGACGTCACCGATAGCGAAGATTCCTGGAACCGACGTCTGATAGTAGTCACCGACGGTCACAAAACCGCGATCCATCTTAACGCCAACCTTCTCAAGCCCTATGCCCTCTGTGTTGGGCGCCCGCCCCACGCTGACAAGCAGTTTGTCCGCCTCAAGGGTCTTCTTGCCGTCTTTCGAGCTGACCTCAAGCTTGATCCCGCTCTTTGCCTTGGTCAGCTTCTCAGCCTTCGTTGACGTCAGGATTTCAACCCCGCGCTTCTTGATGTCTTTCTCAAGGACCGCGACGGCTTCGGTATCGGAGTTCGGGATGATGCGATCGAGCATCTCCACGACCGTTACCTTGACGCCAAACGCACTCATTACATGCGCGAACTCCATCCCAATGTAGCCGCCGCCAAGGATAATCAGGCTCTTCGGGAGTTCTTCAAGGAAGAGTGCACCGGTTGAACTGAGGACTTGCTTCTCGTCGAACTCGAAGCCGGGAATCTCACGAGGCCGACTGCCGGTCGCGACGAGGAGATTCTTTCCTTTCACCTTGCTCGTCTTGCCGTCGGCGGCGGTCACCGTCACTTCGCCCTTCGCAGAGATGACCCCGGTCCCTTCGATGTAGTCGACCTTGTTCTTCTTGAGCAGGCCCTGGACGCCCTTGCTCAGGCGGTCCGCGGCCTGACGGCTCTTCTTGAACACTGAGCCGTAGTTGAACCCTGAGTCATCAAGCTTGAAGCCCATCTCTTCGAGTTCGGACCGACTCGTGAAAATCTCGGCCTGGTGTATGAGCGCCTTGCTCGGAATGCAGCCGACATTGAGGCATACGCCACCGGGCTTTTCTTTCTCGATGACTGCTGCCTTAAGACCGAGCTGATTCGCTCGTATCGCTGCCACGTAGCCGCCGGGTCCCGACCCGATAACGACGAGATCGTAGTCTGCCATGAGTTCTCCTTAGTAGAGTGCCCGGACGGGATTCTCCATGAGCCGCTTGAGCTCGTAGAGGAATCGGCCGCCGGCCGCACCATCAATGACCCGGTGGTCGCAGCTGAGCGTCAGCTTCATTATCTGCGCGATATCGATCTCGTCATCGTCGTTCACCACGACCGTCTTTTCGATTGACCCAACGGCGAGGATGGACGCCGCAGGCTGATTGATAATCGCACTGAACTCCTCGATCCCAAACGAGCCGAGGTTGCTGATCGTGAAACTTGCCCCTGTGTACTCCTCAGGCGTGAGCTTGTTTTCGCCGGCCTTTGCGATGAGTTCCTTGAGTTCGGCGTCGATCTGAGAGACGCCTTTGTTTCCGCAGTTACGAACGATCGGCGTAATAAGGCCATTACCAAGATCGACCGCCAAGCCGATGTCGATCGACCCGAACTGGATGATGTGGTCGCCCTGCCAACTCGCGTTCACCACGGGGTGTCTCTTTAGTGCCTCTGCGGAGAACTTCAGGAGGAAGGCGTTGAAGCTGACCTTCTGTGGAGCCTCCGCGTTCAGGGCCTTACGTGCGGCGATGGTCGACTCCATTCGCACACTACTCTTGAGGTAGTAGTGCGGCACCGTCTGCTTGCTCTCTGTGGTGCGACGCGCGATGACGCCCCGGATACCGGCTACGGGGATCGTGGTGTCCTGACCCGGCTGCATCGCCGGAGCGAAGCTCACTGAGGCACCAGCTGACGCGGCCGACGGAGCGAAGTTCTCAACGTCGGACTTCACTACACGGCCACCGGGGCCGCTTCCCGCGACCTGCGAGATGTCTATTCCTCGTTCGTTGGCGATCTTCCGGGCGAGCGGTGAAGACTTCACGCTTCCGCTCGAGGTCTTCACAGGTGCCTGAGTCGCTGC
>JANQQY010000432.1 GCA_028284845.1 Spirochaetales bacterium | reverse complement strand
GCAGCGAGTGCAACCGTGAGCATGAGTAGTGCAACGATGAGCAAAACCACCGCATCAGATACTGTATAGGTCCGGCTGATCGTGAATGCTTCTGTCTCTCCTACGCGCTTGGCATGGAGGTTGGCCGAGTGGCTCCCACTGAAGCCGGATACCGCAGATGCATGCTTGGAGAGTCGCGCCGGATCTCCTGGGGAAAGCACCTCATCATCGATCTGCCCCGGATGACCAGTGAGGCTCGTGATCGCAGTAACCAGGTCGGCGGTCTCTTCGCGGGTGCTATGCGTCCCAATCCAGAAGCTCGAACCGTCGATGAGCTCGAGAACGATCGGCCAAACGACGCGAGTTCGTGCGGTAGTCGTATCTCCAACGCTGTATGAACTCTCACGCCGCCCATGTGCGGTGACACGGCGCACCTCGCCAAAGGGAATCGTGAGCTCCTGCTTCACACGCGAGTGGAAGTAGCTCACCCGGCCGGCCACTCGATCAAAGACGATGCTGGTCGCGTACGTTTGGCGAAGACGCCGTTGTCCGGTGAGGAGAAGGAGAAAACCAAAGAGTATCATCGGTGCACCAACGGGGAGCAGATCAGTGGGAACGATTGCCAGGAGGCCGAGCACACCCAACGTTGCGGCGCCGGCAAGCAAAAACGAGCCGGCGATGACAAATGCAACATAGGAAACCACGGAGTCTCGCGGCTCGGAAATCTCGATGCGGTCTTCCTTGATCGTTACGTTCATGCATGCATTGTATCACGGGATTGTGTCGTGACGTTCCGTCTGTGAAGGCTGATCACCGAACATCGCCTTCGCCTGGATCCGGTAGAGATCCGCGTACATGCCGGCGTGTCTCTGGAGTTCCGCATGTGATCCGTGCTCGATAACCCGGCCGTGGTCGAGCACATAGATAAGATCCGCAGAGGCAACCGTTAAGAAGCGATGGCTAACGATGAGAGTGACACCACCGTTGGCTCTTGATCGCGAGGCCTCGATCTGCTGCTGGAAGAGGGTGTGTTCGGTCTGTGGATCAAGGGCCGCAGTGGGTTCGTCCAGAATAAGCAGGTGAGGCGACTCTCTCATCATCGCGCGAGCAAGCGCGACCCGTTGCCACTGCCCCACCGAGAGCTCCATGCCGTCCGGCCAACTCCCACCCAATTGCGTGTCCAGTCCATGAGGCAGCCGACGGACAACCTCGGTCGCCTGCGCGGCCTCGATCGCGTGAGCAAGGCGGCCATCTTCAAAGGGGATGCCGAGATCCCCAACCCCGATCGATTCGCGAGCCGGAAACTCGAGTTTGCAGAAGTCCTGAAAGGAGGCAGTGCATCGGGCGCGCCATTCAGCGAGGTCGAATGAGTCGATGTCGATCCCGTCGAGGCGGATGCTGCCGGAGTCAGGTTCGTATAATCGCAGGAGGAGCTTCGCGAGGGTCGACTTCCCCGCACCGTTCTCGCCGACGATTGCAACCGTTGAACCTGCGGGGAGCGTCAGATCGATGTCGGTCAGAACGGGTCGTTCGGTTCCAGGATACAAGAACGTAAGACCGCGAATCTCTATTCCACTCGTCACCCGATGCGGGAGCGTAGTGTGGTTCCCAGTCGTGGAGTGAGTCTGCTCCGCATACCCCTCGAGCCAGGAGAGATGCTGTGCGATGGCGGAAATCCATCGGCCCCACGATACGACGCCGACAGTCCCACGAACCTCACGGTTTACCTGTGCAGCCAGAGTGAATGTCAGGACGAGATCACCGGGGTCAGCGTCGCCTTGAGCAACCCGGACAGCAACATAGGTGACAGCAGCAAGGAAGCCACCGGCGAACCAGACCCAGCCCAGCATCGACCGTAGCGTGAGTCGCCGCTCAGCGCTCACGAGGGTCTCTCGGATCGCGGACCACCTCTCGCTGTGCCGCGCAAGAATCTCTCCCTGCAAGCCAAAGAGGCGCACCTCCTTGCCGGCCAATTGACTCGTGCCCAGGTCAACAAGGTGCCGAACGCGGCGGGTGTCGTCGGCTGTTTTCTCCTGAATCTGCCGTCTCTTGTTCTCGAGTCGGAGGTCAATCAGGAGCAACGGGATCGCAACCG
>JANQQY010000431.1 GCA_028284845.1 Spirochaetales bacterium | reverse complement strand
ATCGAACTCGCTCCCCAATTCGATCGCGGAGCTCACTTCGATCTCGGATGAGGCGCACGAGGATAGCTTCCGTCGCAACCTCCCCGGTGCGGTTCCGAGCGTAGCTGGAGAGCGGCCGCCCGGATTGCTCAAACACCTCAAGAGCACGAGTCACGCGGTAGGTATCATTGACATTGATTCGCGCCGCCGACTCGGGATCCACGGCACGGAGTTCGTTGTGCAGTTGCGCCGGGTCGGTCGATTGGGCGCGGTTGCGTATGAGTTCCCGAACCTGTGGGTCTGCTGCCGGGGCTTCCGGGAGGCCGAGAAGCAGGTGCTTGATGTAGTAGGCGGTGCCGCCTGAGACAACGGGAGTCGAGCCACGACTCCGGATAGCCGTCGCCGTTCTCGTCGCCTCTGTGACAAAGGCCGCAACGTCGTACCGCTCGTCTGGATTGCGAATGTCGATGAGGTGATGGGGGATTCGGGCGCGCAGCTCAGGAGCCGGTTTCGCCGTGCCGATGTCGAGACCCCGGTAGACCTGCATTGAGTCGGCGCTGATAACCTCAAGAGTTCCCAGCGCAGGAACACGATTGCGGAACTCGACTAATAGAGTTTCGAGGAGCTTGGTCTTTCCGACTGCGGTGGGACCGTAAACGACGAGGAGTCGCACTACTCCTCGATGCGGTACTGAACCTTCTTCGTGAGAATCTGGCTGACAGCGGTTGAAACAACCTTCCCATCGTTCTCGTCGAGCTCTTCATCGCCGGTCATGGTGATCTGATAGGCGCGCCGAACCGCTGCAACGGTCAGCTCGTAGACATTTCCCTGATACTCTTCGAGAAGATCGAGCGGAAGGATCATGGTCGGAACCTACCAATAATCACCCTCCATGTGAAGACTACTCGCCAAACGGCTCAAAGACGGCATCGGTCTCAAATGCCGAGTAGCTGAACCAGAAGTGCTGGACGCCGACGAGCGGAGTGAGACTCTCGCCACGAAGCGGTCCGCGGTGCGCGGTCCCGGAGCCGTCCCACGTCGTACCGGTCTGGTCGTCTACAAAACCCTCCCGAGTGCGCTCGAATGAGAGGCGTCGGCCGTCAACACGGGAATCAAACGCATTGGCGCTCCCAACGTCGCGACCCGCCGCGGTGGAGCTCGCATCGAGGCCGCTCGCAGTCCCCTCGTCCCAGAAGACAACCACCGGCGAGCCGCCAAGCTCGAACTCAACAACTCCCTCCTCACGGGCGACCGGATAGGGCACGGCGCGAGTCTCATTCTCGACGATGACCTGAACGACGCGGGTCATGGGGTTGTACTCCGGGCTCACGGCCGGTCCCTGATAGAGAAAGGGCCGTGCCGCGGTGTCGTAGCCGATGTACGGATTACGCCCGTAGTCGCGACGATACCCGGTGTCTCGCGAGAGGACCATCGCGTCGCTGAAGCGAGCCGAGGCAACCTCGTACGGCAACATCAACACCGGATAGAGCTCCAGTCGGTACCCGGCGTATTCGCCGATCACCCCTTCGCCCGTCGCTTGCTGCCACCACGATTCGGTCTGGCGGTCGTACATCAAGAGATTGCTGAACCGCAGACGTCCTGTCGTTCCAAAGTCGAGGACGCGTCCGTCAAACTCTCGGAGAAAGGCGACGCTGGTATTGCAGAGCGGACAGTAGGTTACGGCGACCGGCAGACCTCCAACAATGTCGTTGACGATCTCGTGAAAGGTCAGAATCTGAAGCGGATAGATGCGACTCTCTTCCCCGGCGGTGACAACAAAGACGGCCTCCTGCGGCTCAAGCCAGTCGACGTCCCGAATCCGCTCAAACCGAGGCGCATCGATCGACGGGATGCCGTCCTTCGGCGGACCCCCCGAGAGCACATCCGCCGGATCGATGATGGTTCGGCTCCAATCGGTAGAAAACCCGCGCACCGCCGGAAAGCTCAGGCCCTCGCGAAGCGGTCGTTGCCGGACGGCGGTTTGGTCTGCTCCCGCGTCCGAAACGCGCGAGGTGGGCTCGTCGGCCTCCCTCTCCGGAGCCGCGGGGTCACTCGGGCCGGAATCGACGACCGGCTCCTGCGTCCCACGAGCGCACGCCACCGTTGTGATGACGGTGAGGATGATAAGGAACGATGCCGTCCGGGTCAGGTTCGTCACAGGCCGCCTCTCGGGAATATATAATTATAATTATATACAATAAATTTGATATTTCCAGGAAAGCGCGGACCATTCGGCCCAAGGCGCGCATTGCACGCGATGACGATCGCCTTTACGGGCTTTTCCCGAGCCACTATTTTCTTTTGCATCACACTGTAAGGAGGACTGCCCCATGATCGAGGTTCAAGACCTCACCAAACGCTACGGGCGACATCTGGCCGTTGACCGCGTGTCATTCAAAGTTGCTCAGGGCGAAGTCGTCGGATTCCTGGGCCCCAACGGCGCCGGCAAGTCCACGACGATGAACATCTTGACCGGTTACCTGTCCGCAACGGACGGGGAGGTGTTCATTGATGACACCAACATCCTGGAGGAGCCGGAGCGCGTAAAGCAGCGAATTGGTTACCTCCCGGAGACTCCCCCGCTCTACCCGGAGATGACCGTCCGCGAGTATCTGCGCTTCGTCTGCAGAATCAAGCAGGTGCCAAAGAACGAGATCGACGATCGAATCGAGCAAGGCCTTCACAAGGTCGGGATCGTTGAGGTCTACAACCGACTCGTGGGCAATCTCTCAAAGGGATACCGGCAGCGTGTCGGACTCGCACAAGCTCTCATGGGCAATCCCGACATTCTCGTCCTTGACGAACCGACCTCCGGCCTCGACCCAAAGCAGATCATTGAGATACGCGATCTGATTCGCGATCTTGGCTCGGATCACACGGTCATCCTGAGTTCGCACATCCTCCCGGAGGTCAACGAGATCTGTAAGCGCGTCATGATCATCAACGAGGGCCGAATCGCCAAAGACGGCGACCTCGCAACGATCACCAATGACCTCGCAGATGCGAGTCAGGTGGTGGTGACCGCACGCGCTGACGAGCAGGCGACCCGCGACGCGCTCAAGGGCGTCGTCGGCATTACACGAGTCGACCTGATGCAATCCGCGGAGAAGGACGCAACGGAGGTTCTTGTCCTCAGTGAGAAGAACTCGGACGTGCGCGCTGAAATCGCCTCCGCATTTGCTTCAAAGAGTGTTCCTCTCATCGGGCTCCGAGTGAAAAATGCAACGCTCGAGGAGATCTTCCTTCAACTTACCAGCGGCGTGCAGGAGGTGGCATCGTGATCGCAATCATGACACGGGAGTTCCGCACCTACTTCCAGACGCCGGCCGGCTACATCTTCGCCGGGCTCTTCCTGCTGGTTTCCGGGTTCTTCTTTGCGTTTGGAAACCTGTTGAACGACTCGAGCTACTACACGTCGTTTCTCCAGAGCATTCTCTTCCTCTACCTCTTCGCGGTGCCGCTTCTCACAATGCGTCTCTTGAGCGAGGAACGGAAGCAGAAGACCGATCAGCTCCTCTTGACCAGCCCGATCACCGTGACGCAGATCGTGGTTGGAAAGTTCCTTGCCGCGTTCGGAGTCTTTCTGATCACCCTCTTGGTCACGATTCTCTACGCCGTGGTCGTGGCGATCTTTGGAGACCTGGCCGTCTCACAGACCGTCGGGGCGTATGTTGGATTCGCTCTGCTGGGCGCCTCCTTTATATCTATTGGCGTTCTGATCTCAGCGGTTGCGGAGAACCAGGTAACATCGGCGTTCTTTACCTTCTTTGCATTGCTGTTCATCTGGTTCCTCAACCTCGTGAAGTCGGTGGCGCCAACGGACCCGATCTCGAGTACGATCTTTGCTGCGGCGCTCGTCCTTGGAATCGCAGCATTCTTCTACGCCAACACGCGAAGCTGGATCGCCGGCGGTGCAGTCGCCGTGGTGGGAGCCATAGCGATCGTCCTGCTGCACCTCTTTGCCGCAGAGATCTACATCGGCCTTATCCAGAACGTCCTCGACTGGTTCAGCCTACTCGAGCGCTTTGACAGCTTTGGCCTTGGCCTGATCGAGATCGAGGAGGTCGTCTTCTACTTGAGTTTCACGGCGATCTTCCTCTTTGTGACCGTCCGGCTCATTGAGAAGCGACGCTGGGCGTAGGAGGGCATATGAGCACCATTAAAGACCTTTTGACCAACTCCAAGGTGAAGTACGGCGGCTACGCAGCGATCATCACCTTTGCGATCATCGCTGCGGTGGTCGTTCTCAATCTGCTCATCCAACAGCTTGGATGGCAGATCGACATGACCGACAACAACGTTTACACGCTGAGCGAGCAGACGCGAGACATCCTGAACGACCTGGAAGAGGATGTGACGATCTTTGTCCTCGCTCGCAGAAACGAGGAAGATCCGCAGATCATGGAGGCGCTCGACCGCTACGAGCAGGCTTCGAATCGGATCTCGATCGAGGTGGTCGACGCCGAGCAGAACCCGGCATTCGTCGCGCAGTACGACCCCGAAGGCGAGGGCCTCCGGAACGGCAGTGTGATCGTGGCGACCAGCGACAACTATCGATCGATCCAGGGCATCGACCTCTTCTCGATCGATCGACGTAACCCGCAGGCGCCGCAGGTGCTTGGCCTCAATGTGGAACGACGGATCACGAATGCGCTGATCTTTGTCGCCTCCGGTCGCACGCCGGTTATCTACCAGACAACCGGTCACGGTGAGATCGATCTCACCAGCGGCGGAGCCTTCGGCCGACTCGGAGAGCAATTCCAGAACGCGAACTTCGAGCTTCGGACGCTCAACCTTGCTCAGGCGCCTCAGGTCCCGGATGACGGTTCGATCATCGCAATCGTTCGACCTCGAACGGACATCTCTCCGCTCGAGGCAGAGAAGCTCGCGGCGTTCCTCGCAGGCGGCGGAAAGGGATTCTTCTCACTCGACATCGCCGTGGGCGAACTGCCGAATCTCGCAAGCGTCCTCGAGGCGTACGGCATCGGCATTCCTGCCGCATTGCTGGTCGAGCCGGACAGAAACTTCAACAACGGACAGCCAATCGAACTCTGGCCCGAACTCGCCCAGAACCCGATTACCGATCCTCTCGCCGAGGCTGACTACCGAGTGCTCACGCCGGTCCCACGACCGGTCCTCGAACTCCCCACAAAGCCGCGAAACGTCACCATTGAGCCGCTTCTGGTGAGTTCAACGGAGAGTTTCTACCGGACCGACCTCGACATCCCCACGCCTGACCTCACCGCTGACGACTTCCCCGGCCCGCATCCGGTCGCGATCAGCGCGGTTGAGTCTGAGTTCACAACCAGTGAGGAAGTAACTCGGCTCGTGGTCGTTGGTGACACCGACTTCATCTCGCTCGTCGACCAGATCAACGGCAACCTCGACTTTCTCATGAACAGCTTCGGGTGGCTCGAAGACCAGGAAGAGCAACTCTCTATACGTCCAAAGACCACGATTCAGTTCCAGATGCAGACCACCGGAACACAGAAGCTTATCTTTGGCGGTCTTTTTGTGATCGTCATTCCGTTGGGCATCCTGGTCGCCGGCCTGGTGATCTGGCTGAGGAGGCGACACCTGTGAAGCGGCTCGTTCGACTCATCGCAGTTGGAGTCGTCATCGTTGGTCTTGTCGTCGCCCTGATCGTCGTTCAGAACTCGGAGGGCGATCAGGAACCGGAGGAGCGTGCCTTCACCATCCCGGAGGGCGACGACCCCGACCGCGTGCGACTCCTTGAGTCGTCGCAGGACGAGATAGAGAGCGTACTCATTGAGATCGCGGGAGAGGAGCCCCTTGAGATAGCTCGAACGGCGGAGGATACGTTCCTGCCCGTCTACGAGTACGAGGCTGAGTTTCTTGGGTCGTCGGTCAGCCGGATCGTCAATCAGGCCACCTCACTCAGCAGTCGGCGCGTAATAGGCGAGGTCGAATCGCAGGCCGATTTTGGACTCGATGAGCCGCAGGCGGTGATCACGGTTACCCGGACGGACGGCAGCTCGCAGGTGATTCGTG
>JANQQY010000425.1 GCA_028284845.1 Spirochaetales bacterium | reverse complement strand
AGTCGTCAAAGTTGGCGGAGTAGTCCTTGTCGCTAATCGTGGAACTCGGAGGAGCAAGTGTGCGCCCTTCGTAGACGGGGCCCGCGGGGTTGAGCGAGCGTCCTGATCGTTTCCAGTCGCCCGGTCCCCACGGTTTGCCGGTATAGCCAACATGGTAACCGCTCTCTGCGAGCAGATCGACGTACGAGGGAAATCTCCCTGGCCAGAGTCCAAAATGATCGCAGCCCTCTTCGAGCTGCCAGGTGTGCCGCCCAGTGAGAATACTTGCTCGACTCGGCGCACATTTCGGGTTAGTCGTGAAGGCATGAGTGAAGAGCACACCCCCATGTGCAACTCGATCAAAGGCGGGGGTAGAGATGAATCGGTGTCCGTAGGCACTCATGTGAGATGCGTCGTCGGCGATCGCGAAGAGGATGTTGGGCCGAGTAGCTCTTGGTTGAGGCATAGGCCGACTCTACGGGAGTTCACTGGGATCCGCAATCGAGGTGGCTCTTGGACTTGCAAGTCGCGCCGCAGCGGCCTAGGGTGACATCCATGGACTCACAATCTGAGATTCGCAACGTGTGGCGCATCGCGTGGCCGGTCATCATCACGAACGTCCTGAATGTGCTCGTTGGACTGGTTGATCTTCGGATGGTGGGCGCGCTTGGGGTCACTGAGATCGCGGCGGTTGGCATGGGCCGTCAGGTGATGAATCTCGTGTTTGTCATCATGATCGCCATTAGCGGCGGGAGTTCCGTGGTTATTGCACGGGCTCACGGCGCCGGCGACATCAAGGGGATCTCTTCCACGGCGGCGAAGTCACTGGTGTATATGGCGTTCACAGCGGTTGTCTTTGTGATGCCGCTCGGAATCCTCACCGACCGCGCCTTCCTCGTGGCTCTCGGCGGGGCGCCGGAGGTCGTTGAGCTCGGTACGAGCTACTTAAACGTTATCTTTCTGGGAAGCCTCTTCACCATGTTTAACTTTGGCGTGAGCGGAGTCCTCCTCGGCGTGGGGAGGACACGAGTCTCATTGGTGTTACTTCTCGCCGTAAACGCGCTCAACATCGGGCTGAACTATCTGTTCATCTTTGGCGCGGGGCCGGTGCCGGCAATGGGAATCGTTGGCGCGGCGTGGGGCACGTTTGTCTCCCGTGGACTGGGAACGCTCGCGGGAATCTGGATCGTGATGAGTCCGAGGTTTGGGGTCACAGCGCGACTCCGCGACGGGTTCTCGATCGACACCCGTCTCATGGGACAGATCATTCGGCTTGGCGGCCCACGGTCGCTTCAGGGCATTGTCCGAAACTTCTCCCGGCTTCTCACCATTCGCGTCATCACACTCCTTGCCGGCGCAACCGCGATGGTTTCGGCTTACAGCGTTGGAATGCAGGTGAGAATGATCTCGACCTTCGTTGGACTCGCCTTTATGCAGGCCGCAGCGGTGCGAGTCGGATTCAATATGGGGGCTGAACGTCCGGACGAAGCGGAGCGCAGCGGCTGGATCGCCGCGGGCCTGGCGGCTGCACTCATGACCGTCGTGGCCGTCGTTATGGCAATCATTCCGGAGCAGATCATGGGGTTCTTTACCAACGACGAGTCGGTGATCGCTCTTGGGCGCTCCTTCTTTGTTGTGGTAGCTCTCTCGGAACCGATTATGGCCTTCGCGCTCTCGATTGGAGGTGCACTTCGGGGAGGCGGTGATTCGATCTCGCCGTTCGTCTACGGCAGCATCTCAGACCTGCTCGTCGTGGCTGCCGCAGGCTATCTGTTTGCCGTGACGCTGGGATTCGGCTTTGCCGGGATTGCGGCAGCACTGGCCCTGAGTGCCCTCACGCGTGCCATACCAACAGTGTTGAAGTACAGACAGGGAAAGTGGCGAGCGATTGCGATCTAGTCAGCAGGCGCGTCAAATACGAGTGTCACGTCTTCAATCGCGATCACGTCTCCAGGCTTGAGCGCGCGCTTGGTGACAAGCGTGTTGTTGACCCGAACGGGTCGCTCAGAAACGAGCGTGTAGCTCCCCTTCGCCGGGTCGTGGACGACCGTCGCATGGCGTTGGTCAACTCCTGCCGTGCCCGCAAGCGAGACATCGGCCTCCGGTGAGGCACCAATTACTGTGACCTCATTCTGAAGTGCTACGGTCCGGCCGGCTCCGACGGGCTGGATCTCCGGCCGGCTTGCAACCCGTTCGAGAGAGACAAAATGAAGCGCGACGATCGCAAGAAGCGCTGCAACAACCAGCACGATCGGGATCCAGAGCGCAATCCCTGAAGGTTCGCCCAGCAGGAGCGGAACCAGGTACGGCGTCTCGTCTGAACCCTCGCGGAAAGAAACACGGAGCAACCGCTCGGGTTCACTTCCGGACGGCACGTGGATACGCACTCGTACCTCACCCCGGATCGACTCTCTGATCGTCCCGTAGATCTCAGCGAGCCCACGTGAGTCGTACGCCTCAAAGACGATGCCACCGGTCTCCCGCGAGATCTGCGCGAGGTCGGCATCCGGCGAGTCGGCGAAGCTGATCGCGTAGGCGGTCGCCTCCTCTTCAGCAAAACGCGCAGTGACTTCTGTACGCGTCAGGCGCTCGTTACCCCAGATGGGATGTGAGATCCCGGAGTGGAGGCTGAACGGATAGTCTTCCCCGTCTGAGAGGACAATGACCGCCTTACGCGAGGTCGCGTCGGCTAAGAAGGTCGACAGCTCCTGGCTCATCGCCTGGTAGAGCTCGGTATACGAGCTCGCCGTATCGGGCTCCTCAACGCGATCGAGACTTCGCACTAGCTCTGCAGGCGACGCACCAAGTTGTGCAAGCGGCGTGATGTAGGTATTGAAGGTAGCGAGTGCGACCCGATCACTCGAGCCTTCCATCCCGGCAAGGAAGTCCTCAATCGCTTCCCTCACATGATCCATTCGTGTCCTGCCGTCAGGGGCCTGCTCGTACATCGACCCTGAATTGTCCACCAGAAGAAGAAAGTCTATGCCGGCATCGGAGGCAGCACCCGGCACAACCTCAACGATCTCGAGTTGCCGATCCATTCCATCACCGTCGTGCCCGGATGCAATCTCCCACGCGTCCCAGGCATCCGCGTTCACCGTTGATCGCGGTGATCCGGAGTGGTCAATCGCGACGTATGCGTCCACCGTTCCATGGGTCAGAAGGCGACCGGTATCAATCTGTGCGATTCGCACCGTCTGGGCGCATACCGAGAGGGCAAGGAACAGTAGCGTAACTACCACTACGTATCTCTTCATGGGTTGACTCCTATGAGGGAAGCAGCAGGAGCCGCGTCCCGCCAAGATCAATGACATCCTCGTACTTGAGGAACCGATCCTCAGAGACAGGCTTCTCATTCACCCGTACGTCATCCGCCGTCGTGGTGATCCTGAGCTCGCCCCGCTGCTGAACGATCATCGCGTGGGAAGGCTCCACCTCTTTGTAGGCGGCGAGGTAGACATCAGAGAGGAGGGCCGCTCCTATGGAACTGCGGCGCTTGGAGAGCAGGTACTCCTTGTTCCGAAGCGGCCCCGTGAGAACCCGAAGGCGTGC
>JANQQY010000413.1 GCA_028284845.1 Spirochaetales bacterium | reverse complement strand
CCGTTCTTCTGGGGCTGCTCGTCACTGCCGTCGTCATGGGTCTGCAATTAGCGGGTGTCGTGCTCATGATTGGCCTGCTCATCGCGCCCGGTATCGCAGCACGCCAATGGACGAATCGGCTTGAGCAGATGGTCATCCTCGCCGGCGTGATCGGCGCGACCTCAGGCGGCAGTGGTGCGATCATCAGCGCGCTCGACACCGATCTGCCGACCGGACCAATGATCATTCTTTCCGCCTCGCTCTTTGTTGTCATCTCTCTCCTGTTCGCGCCCGAACGAGGTGTCGTCTGGGATCTCCTGCGCCAACGCAAGGATCGCCGTCGCCACGCCGCTGCCAACGTTCTCAAGACCGCTTATCGATACGCGGTAAGCCACGACGACTTGCGCAAGCCGGTAAGTGAGAGCTTCCTTCGAGGCGTGGTCGGCAAGAGTGCCTTGGATGGGATCCGACAGCTCCGCGAGAGTGCCGATCTTGGCCTCTCCGATGATGGGTATGTCCTCACTGATCGTGGGATCGACCGCGCAAAACGCGACGAGCGCCGACGAGGAGGGGAGCATGCTCTGGCTTGAACGCGGACTGGTCTGGCTCTTTACTCGGTTTGTCGAACGAGATCTCCTGAACCTCTTCTTTCGGAATCCACAGAATACGGCCATTCTTATTGGTGCGATGATTGCCGTGGCCGGCGGCGTCCTGGGTACCTTCCTGCTCCTGCGGGGGATGGCTCTGACCTCTGACGCCATCAGCCATACCGTTCTCCTTGGCATTGTTGTCGCCTTTATGATCATGCTCGCGACCACAGGGGAGGCCACCGTTTCGTCGCCGTGGCTCCTGATTGGTGCGGCGGCCGCAGGTGTTGGGACCGTTCTTCTGACAGAACTCATTCAGCGATCGGGACTCGTGAAGCAAGACGCGGCGCTCGGGCTTTCGTTTCCGCTCCTGTTCGCAGTGGCGGTTCTGCTCATCTCACGCTACATCGACGATGCCCATGTCGACGAAGACTCCGTCATGGTCGGTGAGATCGGCATAGCGTGGGCGAACACGAACAGCTACTGCTCTGGAGAGTGTGAGACGGTAACGATCACAGAAGATGACCCGCGAGCAACGATCGCACGTCAGTGCACCAATTGCCGTGAGCTCGGCATCAGCCCACGCGACTCCCAGGCGGAGTTCCGCGAGATCTGCACGAACTGCGGCGAGTATTCGCCAGGGCGGGCCTTCAGCGCCGGCTTCACCACTGTCGAGCCGGAGCTCGTCTTCTGGCCGGAGTCGGTCACGCTCACCTTCGTGATGATGGTCCTCACACTGCTCTTTGTCCTTCTCTTCTACAAGGAGCTCAAGCTCTCCACCTTTGATCCCGCGCTGGCGACCTCACTCGGCTTCAGGCCAACACTGCTGCTCTACGTCTTGATGACCCTGGTGAGCCTCGTCTCCGTAGGCGCCTTCGACGCGGTGGGATCGATCCTGGTGATCGCGTTCTTTATCATTCCGCCGGCCACCGCCTACCTCCTCACCGACCGCCTCACCATCATGCTCGTCTTGAGTGGTCTCTTTGGCACCGCGAGCGCGTGGCTGGGGTACGATCTCGCGCGCGGCCAGGTCCTTGGCCTTGACCTTGATGTTCTCTTTGCCGGTGGATGGGATACCTCAATCTCAGCCTCCATGGTCGTGATGATGCTCGCGCTCTTCCTGCTGGCATTCCTCGTTTCCCCTCGCTATGGCGTAGTGTCGGCGATGATCCGGCGTTCCCGGCAGAGTACTCAGTTCGAAGAGCAGGTGTTGATGGGCCACGTCTACCACCACACCGACTCCCCGCAGGCTGAGGAAGAACTCCGGTTCACCACCCTGCCTTCGCATATCAGGTGGCCGGAGGCCCGGGTTCGCCGCGTCTATCGCCGCCTTACGGCTCGATCACTCGCGATGACCAATCAGCTTGGTCTGGTGCAGCTGACTGAGAAGGGGCGCGACCGAGTGCAGGAGTTCTGGTCGAAGAACCTCTCGCGAGAGGCGGGCACTACTGCAGGAGTCGGAGGAGCCGACGAGTAGTCACGGCAATCGAATGAGCATTGAAGGCTCTATCATCCTTCGATAGGCTGGAATCCAGAGTCCATGCACGTACGCCACCACCACACAAGCGACGATCGCGCACTAGCTATTGGAATGAACGTGTCGCTCGCCGTCGGCGTAGCGATGCTGCTCATCAAGGTATCCGCGTGGGCCGTGTCCGGATCGTCGGCGATCCTTGGTGACGCAGCGGAATCGGTCGTGCATGTGATCGCAGTCGGATTCGCCGCATTCAGCCTCCGATACGCGCGGAAGCCTGAGGACGCGACCCATCCGTACGGGCACGCGAGGATCACCTTTTTCTCTGCCGGCTTCGAAGGCGGCCTGATACTCATCGCAGCCGCGGTGATTGTGACGGAAGCTCTCTCGGCATTGATCTCCGGACCGGAGCTTCAACGCCTCGATCTGGGGCTCCTTCTCACCGCCGGTGCCGGTGCGGTGAACGGCGCATTGGGCATCTACCTCATCAGGCTTGGAAAGCGAAGCGGGTCGCTGATCGTAGAGGCAAACGGCCGGCACGTCCTCACTGATTGTCTCACGAGCGCAGGTGTCGTCCTGGGCCTTCTCGCCGCGAGGATCACCGGATTCCTGATTATTGATCCCATCGTTGCGATTCTCGTTGCGCTGAACATCTGCGTCTCCGGGTTCCGTCTGGTACGCACTGCCGCCCGCGGTCTGATGGATCGCGTTGACCCGCAGATGAGCGAAACGATTCTGAAAGCGCTTGCCCAGGAGACCGAATCGCGCGGCATCGGCTTCCACGATTTGCGCCATCGCGATGTTGGAGATGAGCGACTCATTGAGGTTCATCTGCTCTTTCCCGGGTCGATGAAGATGGAGGAGGCCCATCGCTTGGCGACCGCGGTGGAGCGCGGTGTTTCGGAACGGATTGACGGGACGGTCTACATC
>JANQQY010000410.1 GCA_028284845.1 Spirochaetales bacterium | reverse complement strand
GGGATATTGCACACAAGGCGGCTACGATCCACCTCTTGGACGGCACGGCGACGCCCTTCATCAGCAGCGTCCTCTCCGCAGAGCGCACATCGTTCACCGGTCCGCACGCGTCACTCGCCGAGGCACTGGAGAGCGCACGGGCGGCTGCGACTGCGGGAGATGTTATCCTGCTCTCACCGGGATGTGCCTCGTTCGGGATGTTTCAGAACGAATTCGATCGGGGTGATCAGTTCAGAGCACTCGTCCAGTCGGTAACGGCATGATAGATTCGAATGAGGAGTCGTGAATGAACTACCCCGCCGCTTTCCTTCAAGCGATACCAAAGAATGACCTGCACGTGCACCTCGACGGCAGCCTTCGTCTCGAGACACTGATTGAACTCGCTCGCGAACAATCTGTCGAGCTTCCTTCAACGACCCCGGAAGGCCTGAAGGAACTGGTCTTCAAGGAGTCGTACGCGAGCCTTGATGAGTACCTCCACGGCTTTGCCTACACCTGCCGGGTGATGCAGGATCACGAGAGCCTGGAGCGAATCGCCTACGAGCTTGCACAGGACAACATAGCCGAAGGAGTGAAATACGTAGAGGTACGGTTTGCTCCCCAGCTTCATATCAGTGATCGGCTCAGTTTTGAGGAGGTCATGAGGGCTGTTGACAGCGGACTCAGAAAGGCGCGTGACGAGTTCAATCGCACCAAGGGTGCAGACGAACCGGCCTTCGAATATGGAATCATCGTGACGGCGATGCGATTCTTCACCCCTGCCTTCAGTTCGTACTACAGCGATCTCGCGAGGGTACACAAGTACGCAGGCGAAGATGAGTTGATCCAGATGGCGTCGCTCGAGCTTGCGAAGGCAAGCGTCTTGCTCCGCGACACAAGCGACATCCAGGTCGTCGCGTTCGACCTTGCCGGAAGCGAGTACGGCTACCCCGCGAGCGCACACCAGCAGGCGTACGACTTCGTGCACGAGCACTTCATGAAGAAAACCGTTCACGCCGGCGAGGCATACGGGCCCGAGTCGATTTTTCAGGCGATCACGAAGATTCATGCTGATCGAATTGGACACGGTCTGCGCTTGTTCCGAGCAGATATGATCTACAGCGACCATGTGAAAGATAGAGAGCAATATGTCCGCGACCTTGCGAACTTCATTGCTGACAAGCGCGTCACGGTCGAAGTGTGCCTGACGAGCAATCTTCAAACCTGTCCGGATATTGGAGCGATCGAGAATCACAGCCTTGGCCAGATGCTCGACATGAATCTCAGTCTCTGCCTGTGCACAGACAATCGCCTCGTGAGCGACACAACCGTCACCAACGAGATCGAACTCGCCATCAAAGGCTTTGACATCACGCCCAAGCAACTGAAGAACATCATGATCTACGGATTCAAGCGGAGCTTCTTCTACCGCCCCTATCCTGAGAAGCGCCAGTGGGTTCGAGAGATCACAAACTACTACGAGAAGCTCGAAGAGCAGTTCGGAATCAGCTAGCCTGATTTGTTATTGCGTGAAGTGCGATGACCGCCTCCGCTGACTGAGCGATTCGCGAGCCGGCGACAAAACCGACTCCGCCTCTCCGCCCCTGCGAGGACCAGTCTGTATGATCGATCTCTGCCGGCTGAGAACCAAGTTCGAGCCAACGTGGACCGTCGATTCCACCGGTCGACTGAAGGGAGCCGGCTATCAAAACGCCCGCCAGGATGGCCGCACCGTCCCACCCAATCTCACGCCCTGCCCGAAGCAACTCCAACGCGAGAGGAAGACCTTCCAGATCGAGGTGTCGCCGGGACTCGGAGACAACGGACATGCCGGATGTGCGAATACCGAGTTTTGCCGCCTTTGACCGCGGAGGAAAGGAGAGATCGCGCTCATAGATGCGTGTCGCAAGGAGCCCGGCAACCAGGGAGATGAGCGAACCCGGAGCGGGCACTCGAAGTTCACAAAGATCAAGAAGCGCTCTGAGCAGGATCAGCAAGCGGTCGCGTCTCGCGGCGAGCAGGAAGACGATCTGAACCGCTCCACACGCCTCGACGATCCGCGAACCAATTCGCTTCGCAGCCGCGGCACGGAGTGAGTTGGCACCCCGGGTTCTCTGGACGCTCGCTATGAAGCTTACGAGTGAGCAAAGTTCCACGAGGAGGTCCGGATCCTCCACGGGTTCACCCGTTCGTTTCTTTTGTTCCTCAACCAAGAACGAGAGCAGGTCGGAGACAAGACGACCAATTCTGGGTTCTTGGACTCGTCCCAAGCGAAGAAGCCGGTCAACGCCGTTCAAATGAGTCCCGGCATCACACATCGAGAGGACCGAAACGGCACCGCTGACAAAGTGCGGCGCGTGTGAGCCCCAGACTCGCCGCTCCACGTCGTAGATGTCGCAGAGCGCTCCATCGGGTCGTTTCCCGCCAAGGAAGAATATCGCGGACTCACGCGCCGCCTCCAGGTCACCACCGAGCGCAAGCGCATGAGCGACGGCAGCGCCGCAATAGGGTCGTGCTGCGGAACGAAACGTAGGCTTCAGACGTGCGGGAATCGCTCCAAGAGCCCCGAGTGATCCCCCATCGCGCAGTCGCTCTCTCAGGTGACGCTGCTTTGATGTAAGGAAGAGGTTGATGTCCGGAGGCTCCCGGGCGCTTACACTCTGCCACGCTTCCTGGGAAAGCCAGAGCACCGATCGGGCGAGCGGCGCGCACGGAAGGAGACGCACTCGAGCCCGAATCGACTCGGACCGGACAGGCTGATTAAGTGCGATGGTCGGCATGGAATCGCTCTGCGAAATCTCAACGGTCGCAATATCCGGAAAGTCCCATGGGAGGAACGCCGTTGCCTCGCTCTCGCTCCCCACGACAAGCCCCTTCGTCGGCAGCTCCCGGATGGAGGTCACGCTGCGAGGAACCGGCGTCCGCTCAGAGCCGAAGTGGTAGCGCGTGCCGGGCAAGACGACCACGCGATCGCGGTCTGAGCGCAGACGGAGGTCGAAGGAGACAGCGGCGAGTGTGCGACTGTGTACCTGCCAGCTCCGGTCAAACTCAAGGGAGTCTCCGCCGACCGCTATTCGCTCATCAATCGTCGCAAGCGGCTCACCGCCTGGTCCGTAGACAGTGGTTGCCAGGGCCCAGCCGGCCGGACCGGCGTGGATCGAGATCTGGGTCGCGGAGAAAGCCTCGGTCTCGGTCTGGACCTGATAGATCAGCTCGGCCACAATCCTGCGCCCCAGCCTGACCATCAACGTCCTCGCGCCGGAATCGACAAACACCGTCAGCTCTTCGCTGCGCATACTCCTATCGCGGCGAACGAACAAGGCGCACGCCGATGGAGTAGCTTCGACCGAGTTCGGTGTAACGGCCGCGGTTGGTAAGCCGCACATCCGGCTCACGCGTGTTCCAGGCTGAGCCTCTGACGACTCGCTGGTTGGGATCGAGCGCGACGGCAAGAACGACAGCGCTACTCTGCGCCTCGACCTCATCCTGATTCGGACCGACCGGGTCCACATCCGGAGAGTCGGCGTAGTAGGTGGGACCGTATCGGTCGTAGCTCCACTCCCAGACGTTTCCTACCATGTCGCGAACACCAAATGGAGAGGCATCACTGGACGTCTGAAATCCGACACGAATCGAGCCGTCAAAAAACTCAACCGGATTTGTTGGGCCACCCCGGCCGGTGAACGGATCGTTCACATCTTCGAATGGATCGAAGCTCCGGTAGTAGTTCGACGAGCGGCCGCTGAGGCTTCCGCCCCATGGCAGCAGTCGCTCGTCGGCACCTCTCGCGGCGTACTCCCACTGAGCCTCGGTTGGTAACCGATACCCTAAGCTTCCGGGAATGCGTTCGCCGTCGGTCTCGTAGGCGGGATCAAGCCCTTCAACATATGAGAGAAGGTTCGCAATGTAGATCGCGCCAATCCAAGTGACACCGACCGCCGGGTGGTTCTCGTACCCCGGAGTCGCGCGCACCGTCCCCTCATCCAGCCTCAGTCCGAACTGCTCGCCGTAGTCCATCTCCGCGAGCCCGACGAGGGGACGTCGTTCCTCCTCCGTCGTCCAGACTCCATTCTCATCGATCTCCACAAATCCGATGGATTGCCCATAGGCTACGAGCGAAACCAGCTGCTGATTTGTAAGCGGTGTCGTGGCCATCTCAAACGGCTCGGTCAATGTGATGCTCCGAACCGGTCGCTCGTCGCGGCTTCCGTCAGCGCCTCCCCTCGTGAAGGTTGCGCTCTGGCCGACCCCGATCACAGGCACAAACCCAATCGTCAGATCCCCCACCGCGAACTCCGCTGCGGTGCTCCATCCGAACCAGGTGCCCTCGCCATTCTGAGCACGAACCTGCCACTCGTACACTTCGCCCTGAACAAGCACGCCCGGCAACGGCGCGCGCGTCGCGGATACAGCGTCGATCTGCGTCCATTCCTCAACGCCGACGGCGCGATATCGAGGTTGGTACACGACCGCACCCTCGAGCGCTTGCCATTGGAGCCCGGGACGGTTCGTGAGTGATGCTGTCCCGCCGCGCGGCCACTCGGCCCGTGGGGATGCATCCGCAAGGACTTCTACCTGCGTCACCGGACCACGCCTGGTAACAAACCCATCAACGACAGTTCTCGCGGAGACCTCGTGAACGCCGGCGCCAAGACGCTGGAGGCGAACCACATTCGTT
>JANQQY010000399.1 GCA_028284845.1 Spirochaetales bacterium | reverse complement strand
AGGCCAGCAAACCCTGGGTGTACTCCGCCTGCGGCGACCCCAGCACCTCTGCTGTCGGGCCGGCCTCCACGACGCTTCCGTGGCGGAGCACCGTGACCGTCTGGGCGACTTCCGCAATGACTCCCATGTCGTGCGTGATGAGAATGGCTGCGATCTCTCTGTCTGCGACCGTCCGGCGGAGAATTGACAGCACTTGATTCTGAACGGCCACGTCGAGCGCGGTTGTGGGTTCGTCGGCGATGATGACCTCCGGGTCGGTGGAGAGCGCGAGCGCGATCACTACACGCTGTCGCATGCCCCCGGAGAACTGATGCGGGTACTCCTTCATTCGACGCGCCGCGTCGTTGATACCGGTCTCAGCCAGAAGGCTCTCCGCCTTGGCCCGCGCGCTTGGGCGATCGAGATCGCTGTGCACGAGAATCGTCTCCACGAGCTGGTGCTCGATCGTCATCAGCGGATTCAGGCTCGTCTGAGGATCTTGGAAGATCATTGAGATCCGGCTTCCGCGCAGCCGTCTCCATTCGCTCTCTGACAGTCCGTCCAGTGAATTGTTGCCAAGGACAATGCTTCCGCCGGCCTGGTAGCCCGGTGGGGGGATCATTCCAAGGATCGCCGCACCAACGGTGGTCTTACCCGCGCCAGACTCCCCTACGAGCCCGTGGATCGTTCCCGGAGCGACATCCAGTGACACGTCTCGCACTGCTGTCACCGTCCCGCTCCTCCCGGGAAAGGCGACGCTCAGGTTCTTGATGTGCAGCATTACCTGAGCCTCGGATTGAAGTAGTCTCTGAGGAAATCCCCAAAGAGGTTGACGGAAATCACCATCGTGACGAGGAATGTGGCCGGGATCCAGAGAATCCACCACTCGCCGGAGAACACGTAGTTCATTCCTATGCGGATGAGCGTGCCGAGCGACGGCTGGTTCGGTGGGAGCCCCACTCCCAGAAATGAGAGTGTCGCCTCGAGAAGGATTGCCCGACCAAGGTCGACGGTCATGATCACGAGGAGGGGGGCAAGAACGTTCGGCAGTATTTGAATGCCGAGTATACGCCGCGGTCGTTCGCCCATCATGACGCTTGCCTGTACGTACTCCTTGTTGCGCTCTACGAATACGGCAGCTCGGGTTGTTCGCGCGAAGTTCACCCAGAGTGAGAGTGCGATCGCCACGGTTATCACGGTAGCGCGGAACTCGGTTGATGCGCTCTCACTGATGATCGTAAGCGAGATACCATCAACGAGAAGGGCCGTAAGGATCGCGGGGAGTGACAACTGGACATCCGCGATCCGCATCACGACCGCGTCAAACCAGCCTCCGTAGTAGCCCGCGATCAGGCCGATTGAGACTCCGACCACCGCTGCCAGACCCATCGCCGAGAGAGCGATTCGAAGCGAGAGTCGCGCGCCGTAGAGAATCGATGCAAGCAGGTCTCGTCCCTGATCGTCGGTCCCGAGTACAAATCGGCTCTCTCCTTCAGGCGACCACACGGGCGGCGTGAACGCGTCCGTGAGGTCGTAGGTACCGGGATCGAACGGGTCACTTCTCGCGATCCACGGAGCCAGCAGGGCACCTCCAACGGTGAGGACCACCAGTACGGATGCTACGATCGCCGCCGGACTCCTTAAGAAGAGGTAGGCGAACTCACCATCATTGCGCTTTGCCCTCGAACCCGGTTTCACTCGCCGCTCCGGATTCGTACGCGGGGATCTACGACTGCGTACAAGAGATCGACTGCAAGATTGATGATGACAAACAAAAGACCAATAAAGACGAGATAGACACTCATCACCGGAACATCCACGAACCGTATGGAACGGAGGAGGAGCAGTCCCAGGCCGGGCCACTGGAAGACACTCTCAGTAACGATTGAGAACGCGATGATGCCGCCAAACTGGAGTCCGATCACCGTCATGACCGGGATAAGCGAGTTTGGCAGCGCATGTCTAACATACACCCGCCAGCGTGGCACTCCCCGGGCGAGTGCGAACCGAATATGGTCGGTCCGCAAGACCTCCATCATCTGTGCCCGAACGAGTCGCATGGTGAGCGTGAGCTGGTAGAGTGCGAGGCTGAGTGCGGGGAGGATGAGCGATCTCCAGCCCCCACGTGCGAGCAGATTGCTCGTCCACCACCCGATGGAGACGGTCTGCCCGCGGCCAAAGGTAGGGAGCCATCCCAGTACGACACCGAACAGGAAGATCAGCACGATTCCTGTAACAAAGGTGGGAAGTGAGACTCCCACCAGTGTCATGAGGAGTACCGACTGGCTTGCGAACCCCTTGGGTCGAAGCGCGGTCAGCATTCCCGCAGGAATCCCAACCAAGAGTGAGATCGCCATTGCGACGAGACCCAGCTCGCCCGTGGCCGGAAGCGCGTCACGGATCATCTCCGCGACGGGCTGACGTGTCCGAAACGAAAATCCAAAATCGCCACGAAGGAGCTCGCCCACGAATCTCGTGAACTGGGCGACAAACGGATCGGTGAGTCCGAGCTGCTCGCGGATTGCCTGCTGTTGCTCCGGTGGCGTTTCGACCCCGGTCATTTGCATGACCGGGTCGCCGGCGAATCGAAACAAGGCGAACGCCAGGAAGGCGACCGCCAGCATCACAAAGACCGACTGACTCAGACGTCTGAGTACGTAGAACCCCACGCCCGGTACCGGTCCTCTCTAGTTGACGTTTACCCAGCGCAGCATAAAGAAGTTGTCGGGACGCTGCACGAGGTCAACCGAATCGGCCATCGCCCAGATGAGCGGTTGTGTGTACATGGGCACGTAGACGACATCGTCCTGGATGATCGCTGCAATCTCGTCGATCTGTGCCTGACGTGTTGCCGGATCAAGTTCACTCTGAATCTCAGGCAGCAGTTCATCAACACGCGCGTTCGAGTACCCGCCGTAGTTCCATGAGCCGAGTCGTGCCTCTTCGTTGGGAGTTGAAACCAAGAACCGAATGGGGTGCTCGGCGTCGAAGGTTCCGGGAGACCAGCCAAGGAGATACATGTCGTACGCATCCTCGCGGAGCTCACCCCAGTAATTGCGAACCGGGTGAGTGGTGAGTTCGGCCTGAAGCCCGACGTCCGCCAGCATCGACGTGACCGCACGACAGACAGCCTCGTCGTTCAGGTACCGATCGTTCGGGCACATCAGTCCAAAGGAGAAACCGTTCGGGTACCCGGCCTCCGTAAGCAATCGCCTCGAAGCGACCGGGTCGTAGGGCAGTCGATCGTCATTGACAATCGAGTAGCCGCTCAGGCCCGCAGGAAGGAGCTGACTCGCAGGCTCCGCCTGGCCCCGCATGACGACGTTGATGATGTCATCCACATTGATCGCCTGATAGACGGCCTGACGAACTCGCACGTCCTGGAATGGATTGACTCCCGTAACGTCAGTTGAGTAGTCGAGCTGCTCTTTCTCGTGACCAAATCCGAGCATGATGACACGGGTCTCGAGACCACCAAGGACCGTGAAGCCGGGCGCAGCCTCGACACGATCGACGTCCTGGAGCGGCACCGGATTTACCAGGTCGATTTCCCCGGACAAGAGCGCTGAGAGCGCGGTCGACTGGTTCTCAATCGGCGTGTAGATCGCCTCGCTGAGATTGTGTTCCAGATCGTCCCACCACGCTGTGTTGGGCACAAGGCGCGTCTCTACGCCGGGACTCCGCGAAGAGAGAACAAATGGTCCCGTCCCGTTGGCGTTCCGGGTCGCGAAGTTCTCCTGATCTGTCGCGGGTGCAGTCGAGGCGTTCTCCTCGGCCCACGATCGGCTCATGATCATCCAGTTGGCAATTGAGTCCGGGAAGAGCGGATTTGGTGCGCTGGTCAGGATATCGACGGTGAAGTCGTCAACCACTACGACATCAGTGACCGGTGCGAACCAACTCGTCACGTCGGAGGTCTCGCTCGTTCCACGCTCGTAGCTGAACAGCACGTCATCCGCGGTAAACGCATCGCCGTTATGAAATGTGACGCCCTCTCTGAGGAAGAACCGCCATCCGTCGCCATCGCTTAGTGGTTCCCAGCTGGTTGCAAGTGAGGGCTCAATGTCCATCTGCTCGTTCCTACGCACCAGTCCCTCGTAGATATTGTTCAAGAAAGAGAGTACCGGCGCTGCATTGACCGCATGTGGGTCCATCGTCTGAGGATCGGTCGTCGTGGCCCAGCGGAACACGACGTCAGTCGACTGTGAGTCGGACTCCGAGGTTCCGGTAGCCGTGGCCGTGCCCGCGATCAGAGCGATGAGGACAAGAATGGTCATGATTTTTCGTATCATGGACTGAAGAACGCATTGCCACAGGCCAAAGTCAAGTAATCAATGGAGGGCGCATGACAACCACACGTGATGTTCGGAACTGGTCCCCCGCACCGCAATCGGGCACGGCGCGACCACGCGTTGGTATCACCATGTTTAGCGGTCGCGAGGGCCACAAAGTCTACACCAAGCTCCAGTACAACTACGTCCAGTCGATCATCGATGCCGGAGGCCTCCCCGTCCTCATCCCAACCTCGCAGGGCGACCAATTGGTCTATCCGTACGTCAACTCGATCGACGGACTGATGCTCACCGGCGGTGAGGACGTCAATCCGCTGGTCTACGGCGGTGAACCAAGGCCGGAGCTTGGCGATACGGATCTTGAGCGAGACCGATTCGAGCTCGCGCTCGTTTCGGCGGCTGAGTCCCGTGGCATACCCATCTTTGGCATCTGTCGTGGTCTACAGATCATGAACGTCTACCGTGGCGGCTCGCTCTATCAGGATCTGGTCGCCGAGACAGGAACGACGATCGGCCATGCACCGTTTCATCTCCCTATGGAGAGCCGGCACCACTCAATACAGATCACCGAGGGAACCCGGCTCCACACGATCTTTCGACAACCGGAACTTGTCGTGAACAGTTTTCACCATCAGGCCGTGAAGGACGTGGGGAAGGGTCTTTTGGTGACCGCCCGCGCACCGGATGGGATCGTAGAGGGAATGGAGGATCCGGACCTCGATTTCTTCCTTGGCGTGCAGTTTCACGCCGAGGCAATGCCTCCATTGGATCCGTACTACCTGACGGTCTTCACCGCATTCGTTGAGGCAATCGCCGCCGTCTGAGTGGTGTCACGCACCGTGGTGTTCGTCTTCACGTATCGCGTCCCAGATCTATCACCACGCTGCGTGACACTACCTGCCTGGTTCGAGCCTCACCTGCGCCCGCCAGAGGTGTCCGAACCCGTCGTGCCAGAGGGGAGGAACCCTCTCTGCGTTCCGGCCGTCGTAGGCGGTGAAGAAGAGGTCGTGGGTGCCGTCGGCGTTCTCTACAAGACCGAGTGGTGTGCGCACCTCATTGAGGGCGGCCGGTCGGTCTGCCGGTAGGCCCAGCCGCTCTGCCGCCGACCAGTGGACGCCGTCGTCCGAGTAACTGTACGAGACAGCATCCTTCTTCCCGCCGTCGAACACGGTGATCCATCCAATTCCGGGAATCTCTCGCGGGACCGGGTTCTCTATGAATCGGGGGTCCATCGCCACCGGATTCCCCGATTCGAGCCGATGCCAGGGGCCGGCGATGCTCGAGCTCTCCGCGAGGCCGACCGAGAATCGAAATCCGCCGCCTCCGGTGTTTTCATCCTGTGGCGTCGAGTCCGCGTCGAGTATCGTGTCAATGCTGTTGCTGCCAAAGAAGGCATACCAGCGGTCCCCCACCTGATAGGGGAAGAATGAGACCTGGCCGCAGGGACCTTCCCACTCCTGCGGCTCGTCCGCCAGGGCGATCTGCCCAAAGTCGACCCAGGGGCCCTCGATCCCATTGATTCCGGGGACCGAACTCTTGAGAACACCCGTGCGTCCGAACAGATTCCATGGGTCAGCCGGCGGCTTCTTGTGCGTGTAGTGAACGTAGTGGCACACCCATCGGTTCTCCTCTTTGCTGAACTGGACGTTTGGCGACCAGGGGCAGCTAAAGGAGAGTCGGTCTCCTACGCGACCATAGGTGTCTCGGAGCGAGCCAACTCGATAAAAATGCACGCCGTCGCTGCTCTTCCACGCGCTCAGCCGAACCATGCAGATCTTTGGCTCGCCATAGTTCTCCGTTGTGAACAGGTAGGTCATCCCACCAAGGCGCATCACGGTTCCGCCCTCAAAACCGAATCGCGTATTGGCGCAATCGGGATGATCCGGGCTCAGGACCGGCTCAGGGTAGAGCTTGATCAGTTCCATCGTTGCCATCTGTCTTTCCTTCCAGCCTACGGGAGCGAACGGACCGCTTGTGAAATCGCCCGAACGTTCTGCACCGGGACATCGGGCAGGAGCGCCTCGTGGCTTGGGCTCACGACCAGATTCGGACCCAATGCGGCAGCGACTCTTGTCACGTCGCGTTGCACATCATCCGGGCTGCCGTTCACGAGCAGCTCTTGGGTATCAATCCCACCGATGAAGGCGATCGATCCACGAAACTCTGCACCCAGACGCTCAGCTTCCATATTCGCTGCATTTGCCTGCAGTGGATGAAGAGCATCTACGCCAAGCTCGATGAGGTTCGGGATGACGCGGTAGATCGAGCCGCACGAGTGGAGGATGACCTGTTTCCCACACGCATGACCCATCTCCGTGAGTTCCTTGAAGTAGGGGAAGACGAATTCCTGCAGTGATTCCGGGCTCATGAGAAGGTCGAGCTGCGTGCCGAAGTCGTTTCCAAAGAAGAAACCGTCTACAAGGTCTCCCACTGCATCAAAGCATCGTCGGTTTGCCTCCAGGAAGAAGTCTACGATGTGCCGGGTCGCTGCGTGCACAACATCCGGGTGTGTGAAGGTCTTGACGAAGTAGTTCTCCATCCCAAAGAAGTCGGCGACGAGGTGATAGAAGTGCGTCCAGAAGCCTCCCGCGCGGTAGACCTCCGGCATCGACTCAAGCCGGGCACGGTATTCAGTGAAGTCGAGGTAGTCCGGGTTCGGCCATTCAAGGTCATCTACTTCAGCGACCGACTCGGCATCCGCGAGAGGTCCTCCCGCCGCCAGGTCGAGACCATCCCGGTCGAGGGCCCAGATCGGGTGACCCTCTGGATGATGGTAGCATTCCGGTTCCGGTCGGACCCAGGCGTAGTCGTCTCCCAGTTCCCGTTGGACCGCAAGTCGTAGCTCCGACTCGGTGGCGATGGCGGCGCCGGAGTCATTGCCGCCGGCGAAGGCTTCGATGAGCGCCGGCCACGAGTCGTGGTGCGGGTTCCCCATCCAGAACGATGGGCGTTCGTCCGCGGTATGCGTTCTGGCAATGATCGATCTGGTTCGCTCCCGGGATGTCATCGTTCACTCCTTATGGTCGTGGTCGGAGAAGAGCGGGGAGTCGTGAAGGTCGATGGGACCATCCTCCGCCGGGTTGTTCTGGTTATCCGTCAGCGTCTCTGCTCCCAAGTCTCCCAGCGAAGCAGCGAGGGTGGAGAACTCCGCTCCCGGCTGCTCGTTTGGAACCGGCGTATCGAACTGGTACTCCGGCTCCAACTGCTGGCGTCGCCAGGTCTGATACATCTCACGCCACGCGCTCCCGATGGTTCGCGGCTCTGGCATGTCCCAGGCGATCTCCGCACTGAGCTTTGGCAGGTTGTAGCACGGAATTGCGCCATACATGTGATGCTCGATGTGATAGTTCATGTTCCAATAGAGGAACCGAGAGATGGGATCGATGCGGACCGAACGCGCGCACTTGCGAAAGTCGGCCACGTTGTCTCGGAGGCCGACGTGCATCGTCATTCCTACCAATGTCCGCCACCAGGTGGCAACGAAACTTCCCAGCGTGACGACCACCGGGAGCATCCAGAGCTCGAACACGACTGCGATCGCCAGAATCGAGGCGTGAAAGAGAAGTGTCCACCGAGCGAATGCCATCGCCTTCTGTCTGTCCTTGTCCTCCTTCTCCGGGAAGATCGCCTCAGACCACTCGACCTTGAACCACCCCTTGAACTTCCCGGTGATCGCGAGAACCAGCGTTCCCCAGATCACGCGTACAAAGAGGAGAACGTCGAAGGTCAGGATTCGAATGAGCCAGACGAACCGAAGGGTAGGGTCGACCGGAAGCTCAGCCTCTCGGTCGCCTTCCGGAAAGAGGGTATAGATGTGGTGAAATGTGTGGCTTCGCTTGTAGTGGTGAAAACTCACCATCGAGATCAGGGAGTAGAACCGTAGAAAGAATGCGTTGAGCCACCTCGTCTTGAACACCGTGCCGTGCGAGAGCTCGTGCGTCACCAATCCCGGTACGAACGAGTAGACGATTCCGTGGACCCAGAGCGCTACGGCTAGTGCCCACCACATCGACCGGGAGAAGGAGAGGAACACCAGCGAGCCGGTCGCCACAAGGAGAAGAAGATGCCCGACGGCGTAAAACAGCCCCTTCGCATCGCTCTTCGCGGTCAGCTCCCGCAAGCGATCCCTGTCTACAGGGCAGCGATACCAGTCGATCTTTAATCGCTGCCGAACTTCACTCAACGGAGGATACGATACTGATCCAGCAGAACTCATGCTGGAAGTATTGCTCTACCGCTCGGCGGATCGCATTGCCCAGGACGACCATTGGTGGTTAAGAATGAACATTGCGCCCGAACTCAATAACCCGCCTCACGCCGAATGCATCACTACTCCACTGTCCGATTCTCGTACCACGAGACCTCGCTCGTGAGATCCCGCGCGACCGCAATCACGTCTGCGTCGCCGTCGTCATCAAGATCGATGGCAAAGACGGCACGGGCGCCAGCGACCACATCGATTTCGGTACCGGATGAGAACGATCCCTCGCCATCCGTGTTCTCATACCAGACAACCCGGTCGTCACTCTGCGACGCAGACAGCACATCGTTGTCTCCGTCGCCGTCCAGATCCGTAGCGTAGACAACCCGCACACCGTCAGCACTATTGGTGATATCGGTTCCGGATGAGAAAGTGCCCATGCCGTCCGTGTTCTCGTACCAGACAACACGATCGTCAGCGAAGGAGGCGGAGAGCACATCCACGTCGTCATCCCCATCGAGATCGATCGCGAAGACTGACCGTGCACCATCGGCTCCACTGGTTATCGTCGTTCCTGCCGAGAAGGTGCCGGCGCCGTCCGTATTCTCGTACCAGACGATGCGGCTGTCAGCCTCTGACGCTGAGAGGACATCGATGTCGTCATCGCCATCCAGATCAACGGCGTAGACCGAGCGGGCTCCATCTGCGGTGGTGGTGATCGCCTCTCCTGCGGAGAAGGTCCCGGCCCCGTCCGTGTTCTCAAACCATATGACGTGCCCATCCACCCATGCCGACACGATGTCGGTGTCATTGTCACCGTCGAGGTCTGTGGCGAATACCGACCAGGCCGGTGCGGTCCGTGTGGCGAGGTCGGTACCGCTTGAGAAGGCACCGTCGCCATCTGTGTTCTCGTACCAGGTGACACGATAGTCCAGCCAGGTTGCAGAGAGCACGTCCTGATCGCCGTCTCCATCGAGATCAGCCGCATAGACTGACATCGCACCGTCTGCGGTGGTGCTGATGTTCTGGGGCGCGGAGAAGGCGCCAAGTCCGTCGGTGTTCTCGAACCAGGCAATCCGATCGTCGTTGGCGGATGCTGTAAGTAGATCGGGATCCCCATCTCCGTCCAGATCGGCAGCGAAAAGAGACTCCGGTCGGTCCACGGCGTCTGTGATGAGCGAGGCGTCCGCGAATCGCGGGAGGGTTGTCGGGGTCGCGGATGCAGCATTCGACACACTCCCCGCGATATCAAAAGAGGACACGTTGAACGAGTACCCGGTCCCGGGTCTGAGCCCCGAAATCGTCACGCCGCTCGCAGTTGGACTCACGTAGACCGGTTGTGGCCGTCCGTCGCCCGGGCCGAAGGTAATGCCTACAGACGAGAGGTCGGTTTCTGAAGGAGGCGTCCACGCCAGCTCAACTGAGAGCACGTTTGGGGTGGCGACGAGATCTGTGATCTGCGTCGGCCGCTCCCGATCGATGGTCAGAACGAGCGATTCGCTCGTCACCGATTGACCTCCAACCTGGGAGACCGTGTAGATCTCAACGACTCGAACCGAATCGGTGGGAACGAGCGACGTGAGATCGATTTCCGCATTCCAGCTCCCACCCGCGTCGGCTACCACCGTGTCGAGGAGAACCGCGTCATCTCTGTAAAGCTCAACGGAGGCGTTCGCTTCGGCCGAACCGGAGAGTCGAAGGGCACTGAACTCTGAGGTGATGTTGTCCGAGTCCGAGAACCCGCTGTCGTCTTCCGGATGGAGATCAGGAGCGTCGGCCCCGGGTGACCCAGATCCACCCGCGTCCAACAAGGGATCGCACGCCGCAAGAAGCAGCGAGGATACGACAGCAAGAGTGAGTTGAGTGACGATCGGCCGACGGCGGCTCATGGCTTCCTCCTTTGCCCGCGGTGAGCGTAGCGAGGAACGCGGCCGTCGTATTGGAGAAATCGGACATGGAGCAGGGTGGTCGTGCCAGATGTGTCACCGGCAGAGATTCGCACTATGTTAGGAGGGTATGGGCGGTACTCCTGATTTTGTACGGATGTTTGCACCGGCCGCCGATCTCGTGCGGTTTGTGAAAGCGATATACATCGTGGAGTCTCCGTGGGTCGGGGTCGACCAGTTCATCTGCGGATGGATCAAGCCGTTCCTTGCATTTCAGTATGCAGATCCGGTCTTCTCAACCGTGAACGGTGAGCGTGGTCAGGTTCCTGACGTCTCCGTCAGCGGCATGATCAGCCGCAGGTATCGATTCACGACTCCGGCGAGACAGATCAAACTTTGCATCGTGGAGTTCACCCCCGTCGGCCAGTACTGCCTCCTGCGAGAACATGCCGACGCCTTCACCGATTGCTCGTTGGACGCACATGCCGTCATACCACGGCGGCGGCGAGAGCAGATCAGTGAGGCGCTGGAGGAGACATCGGATCCGATCCGCAAAGTCGAGATCATCCAACGATATCTGCGTACGCTCCTGCCGGAGGCCTTGCCGCGTGAGGCCCTCATCGCTGAGCATGCGGTCGATCTGATCGAGCAAAATCACTTTGGTCTGAGCGTGAGCGAACTCTCGGACACGCTTGATCTGAGCGAACGGCACGTGCGACGAGTCTTTAAAAACGTCACCGGTCTGTCGCCCAAGGCGTATCAGCGGGTGGAACGCTTCCGTAAGACCTTTCATGCTATGGCAGGAGAATCACGCGCGAGCAGCCTGCCTGACTTCTACGATCAATCGCATATGATCAACGAGTTTCGATCATTCACCGGATACTCGCCTGGATCCCTACCGTCCGAACATTTTTACTTCTTTCGTGAACTAACACGGCCGGGGTTTGGCACGTACTCTTCCTGACGCCGAGATGCTCAGGTGCCCTCCTCTACCGGTTGCGCTAACGGCGTGTTTACCCGACCGGCCTCAAGCCGGCGAAACTCCCTGACGACGAGAAGTACCACCCAGATGAGCATGATCACGTCGATCAAGAACGAGCCGATGTAGACCCAGCGGACACCAAACAACCGCGGAAGGGTCAGCATCACCGGGACGTAGAATAGAAGCTGGCGTGCGATGCCGACTACGGATGCCGGTCGTCCGTTGTTTACCGCTGGAAAGAGCGTCATCGCCATAAAGAGCAGCGGCAGGAACGGCAAAACCAACATGTAGATCCGGAAGCTGTTCAGGTCGGCGGCGAGGAACGGCCGGCTGGGGAGCATCAGGTTCAGGGCGACCTGGGGGTCGATCATAATGAGCGCCCAAAACGGCGCCATGAGCACGGTTGCCGCAACTGCAAAAATCTTGAAACTCCGGATGACCCGATCGTACTGCCCTGCACCAAAGTTGATGCCGATTGCAGGTTGGAGAGCACGCATCAGGCCGAAGATCGGCGTGAGCAGAAAGGTATAGATGCGAAAGGCAATTCCGTAGAACGCGATGTCCTCAGTCGTGCCAAAGCGGCTCAGGGCATTGAGTACGACGATGCCCTGAATCAATGACATCAGAGTCATGATGAGCGAGGGGAGTCCGTTGGATAGTATCGTCTTGATGATGTCGGGATCACGACGCAGCGACAGAGGGTTGGCCTCGAAGGATATCCTCTTTCCGGAGGCGTATGCGAAGAACAGGCCGGTGTAGACCAACATCGCGATATTGGTTCCCCAGGCCGCGCCTTCCACGCCAAATCCGAACACGACGATCAAGAGATAGTTCGCTGCGATATTGACCAGAAGCCCGATCCCCATCATCAGTGCGGCCGCGGCCATCTTGCCCTCCGCCCGCACGACCATGTTTCCGGACAGTCCGGCGACCCAGAAGAGCGCACCGTAGAGGGTGACCCGGAAGTAGTCGACACCAAAGTCGAGTTCTGCTCCGCTTCCGCCCATCATTCGAACCAGGGGTGTTGCGAAGAGCAGGCCGATCAGCGTCATACCGACGCCGAAGGCGACGTTTAGAAAGTTCACATTCCCCAAGAGCCGACGCTGAGATGCCTCGTCGTTGGCTCCCAAGGCGATGCTCAATGCCGAACCGGCTCCCACGCCAATCAGAGAACCCAGACCCAAGGCGACCTGACTCAGCGGGTAGGAGAGGGAAACCCCGGCGAGCGCCGTCTCCCCTACAAACCGACCCACAAAGATCGCGTCGAAGACGCTGTTCAGCCCGTAGAGCACCATGGCAATAACTGCCGGCCAGGAGAGCCTGATCATGACGGACCAGAGGTTGTCGTTCAGTATCATCTCTTTACGAGATTGCATATGAGCTCCTCATAGTTTGATAATTCAAAGTTGATAATATGGTAAACAAAAGTAATGAAGATGGCAAATGATCGGGCCGTCTTCGGCGCGAGGGTTTGGCGCTCGTGATCGGAGGCGGTATCTGGCCGTAGGCGTCCATGCCGCTTGGAGAATGGAATCTGTCGATGGGTCGCGCGTGGCCTATCTCGATCCGTCGCGGCGGCTCGGCCTCTTCCGCACAGCCGGCCGATAGGTCGCCGCCTTGAATCCCGTGAGCCAGTAGCGGCGGGATGTGCGTGTGAAGCTGGCGTAGGTGATGCGTTGCAGAGGCCGAACGTGCTCCACAAGGTGGAGTGTCGGCGCGAACGCGAGGACGATGAGATTGGCCGCCACGATTGCACCCACGATGGTGATCGCTCGTACCACACCAACCGGGTCAAAGACGGTCAAAGCCAGCGGTATCGCTCCGGCGGTTGCCGCCAGGATCAGCGCCGGTATCGAGACCAATCGGAACCATGAGGTGTTGATCGCTCGCTCGGGGCATATGTTGATGCAGCGATTGCACGACTCGCAGTTGTATGCCCACCGGGGTCGCGCGCTCTTGCGGCCGGCCAGGCTGATGGTTGCGACCGGGCACGAGCGCACGCAGAGCCCGCATGACGTACACGCCGAATCGGCGACAAAGAGAAGTCTAAGAAGACGCCTCGCCACCCACCGAAAGACGCCTCCAACGAGGCTGAGGACAAATGCGCGAACGCCGGTTGGACGGTGCTCGAAGCGTTCCGAGTGGTGGATCGCGTCCGCGAGATCGGTCGCGTGCCGCCGTCCTTCAGCGACCATGCTATTGGCCTGTTCGGGCCGTGGGGGATTCATGAACTGCGACCAGTTCTCCGGGTACCCAATTCGAGCCGTCCGGACCACTCGGTATCCCCTCCGTCTCAGCGATCTCTTTGCCGTCACGACGGCACGTCCGCCATTACCTCCATCGACGGCAACCACCGTCGCGGTCATTGGTTCGTCCGTGCGGTGAGCATCACCTGAACGTCTGAGGTCACAGGCATGTGGAAGTGATCGAATCGATCTGAGAACGAGCGCGGGCGGCGCCCACGCATAGACCGGGAAGACTACGATGAGATGATCCGCGAGAGATAGGGCGGCTCGATCGTTTGACGAGATCGACCTACCCCGCGCCTCGAGCGGAGGCATGCACTGGTCACCCTTCGTTCTGAGGGAGGCAGCCATCACCTCCACCGCGTCTCTCGTGTTGCCGGTCCCCGAGAAGCAGAGGAATGCGTGATTCATAGGCTCCCATCCTCCTCGCTGCCACCCGGGCCGCACCGCGTAGCGTGCGCAAAGGGTATCACGACGCCAACGATTCGTTCAGAAGAGACCGGGCCGGAGCGTGGAGGTGTCGTCACATCCCGACGGTTCGCCAATAGAAGATTGCGAGCTGTGTGCGGTCTCTCAGTTCGAGCTTCTCCAGAATCACGGAGACGTTGTTTCGCACCGTCCCGTCGGAGACGTAGAG
>JANQQY010000376.1 GCA_028284845.1 Spirochaetales bacterium | reverse complement strand
CAGGCAAGGGTCGAAAACAGAAGACTCAGGCGTTTGTGAACAAGAATAGGCGCATCTTTGGACAGTTCGAGGACCTCTCAGCGGGAGGGTGCGCGATTCGGACGCAGGTTCCCCTTCCCAAAGGCGACATTCTCAAGATCGACTTCGAGTATGTCGATGGTACGCCACTCTCAGTCTACGGCATGGTGCGTGCAGTCGAACGCCAGCGCGCTCGAGGGCGGTTGATGCATATCAAGTTCACCCGCGTTTCCCGCAAGAGTCTCAATCAGATACAGAGTTACGTGTACGGGCTCACCGAATAGTTCGCTTGACCGCGGAGATGGCGTGAACTACGCTTCGAACATGCAGGTCCAAGAGTTATTGGACATCTCACGCCGCGACACTCCCATCTCCTATCGCCGCTCCTTCACCGCGATCGCAGTCTTGGGCTCGAACACTACGTCGCACGAGAAGAAGAAAATCGAGTTCGTCCTCGAGCAATCGCCGTTGGGCTCGATTTCGGTCCGGGTCAAGTTTCTTGAGGAAATCGACTATCCGCTTGTCCCGGCCCTGAGCGCGCTTAAAGAGCATATTGAACACCTCGATCATCAGGGACTGCTCCCCTGAGAATCCGAACCACATCCCCGGACGAGACACTCGCGCTGGGTGAACATCTGGGCTCGCAGCTCCAGGGCGGCGCAACGGTTCTCCTCCGCGGGCAACTGGGCGCAGGGAAGACGCTCCTGACAAAGGGAATTGCCACCGGACTCGAAATCACTGATCCGGTGACGAGTCCGACCTATACAATCATCAGTGAGTACGAGGGCCGATTCCGCCTCCTTCACGTCGACCTCTACCGGATTGATTCCGATGAGGAGTACCTCCAGCTCGGAATCGAAGACGAGGCAAATACGCGCACGATCGTGGTGGTCGAGTGGCCGGAGCGCGCCGCGGCAGCCCTGCCCGATGACGCCTTCCGCATCGACATCAAAATCGAGTCCGGCTCCAGTCGACTTCTCGACCTACCCGATGCCCTGGCCCACGGATGGGGTGAATGATCACGCTTGCCATCGACACCGCAACGGACGTGCTCTCTGTCGCTCTTGAGATTGAAACAGAGAGTGGCCGAGGAAGGCTGTGTGCCACTCGCGACGTGGGACTAAAACACACAGCGGGTGTGATGCGACTCGTGGACGGCCTGGTGGCGGAGAGCGGGATCGAGCCCACCGAGATCGATCTCGTCTGCTGCATGCGCGGACCGGGGTCCTTCACCGGCCTCCGCATTGGAATGGCAACAGCCAAGGGCCTCGCCTGGAGCATTGCACTCAAGCGCGACCTTCCGGCGCCACCAATCGTATCACTTCCCACTCTCGACGTGATTGCATCTGCCATACCAACTCTTTCGTCGATCATGGTTCTCCCGGTAATCGATGCACGAAAGAAGAGATTCTACGGAGCGGGCTTCGCGCGTGGGAAAAAAGTAACGGCTGATCTAGACCTACCCGCGCCGGAACTCCTCGCGATAATGCGCGATGCGGGGAAGCGGGTGGAGATCGGTGCGGACGCCGAGATTCTCAT
Source organism: Spirochaetales bacterium (assembly GCA_028284845.1). Taxonomy (GTDB): domain Bacteria; phylum Spirochaetota; class Spirochaetia; order DSM-27196; family SLST01; genus SLST01. Next base: position 169 of record JANQQY010000376.1, on the reverse strand, counting down.
CGCGGGACCACATGCGAGTCGATTCTGCGAGGAGATTTTGGATGGACACGATCTGGTTCGTGCGACTCCGGCCGCCCGCCTGGGCAGCGCACTGGCGATGATCCCACTTGCAAAGACGCTCTTTGACTCGCGCGGTCCCGACAAACTAGATGCCGGACCCGACTACATA
>JANQQY010000367.1 GCA_028284845.1 Spirochaetales bacterium | reverse complement strand
GAGGCGACTTCCTGCTCCACGACACCAAAGCTCTGTTGCGTGATATCGCTTGTCGACTGTGTCTCCTGAGCGAGTTCGGCCACGCGTCGCAGCTGTTCTTTGATGGTTTGGGCGTTTTCATTGGTGGATTCAGAGAGACGTCCAATCTCCTCGGCAACGACGGAGAACCCGCGGCCATACTCCCCGGCATGAGCCGACTCGATGGCGGCGTTCATGGAAAGCATGGAGGTCTGCTCGGCAATCCCATTGATGACATCAACGATCTCAAGAATGCTGTCCATTGATCGGGCGATCTCCGCCACGCGCTCGTTCGTTGTCTGAACGTGCTGATGGCCCTCCCGAGTCACTTCGGTCATCTTGCCCGCAGCATCCCGTCGGTCCTGGGTCACCTTTGCTATGCTCTCAAGACTCGCGGTCATCTGCTCAACGGCGCTCGACGACTCCTCAACCGAACGCGCATGTTTCTCGATCGCTCGTTCAAGGTCTTTGATGCCCGAGGTAATCTGATCGACCCGAGAGGAGGTGGACTCGACGGTCTGATCGAGACCCGAGATCGTTGAGGAAATCGAAGAGACATTGCCACCAATCTCGACTGCAGACGCGGCCGACCTCTCGGAAGAGGCAACAAGTTCCGAACGGATTCCATCCGAAACCGACGAGATTCGCTGGACCGCACGGACCACATCGGAGAGATCATCCACCGAGTGTTGGACGGCACGAGAGAGCCCGGATATCTCATCGCGTCCCTCCCTCCCCACGTTTGCGGTGAGGTCGCCGTCACTGAGGAGCTGGAGCGTGTGTTCGATTTGAGTGAACTGAACTCGAATGCTACGCCGGAAGGCAAGGATGAGGATACCAACGGCAATCGATGCCCCTGCGGCGACCCCCACAAACACCAGCATAAGTCGATTCACCGTCGTATCCGATTGCGCCCGCAGCTGGTCGGTCGCCGTCTGAACAACCGACTGCAGGGTACTATCGAGGTAGCGCGCAACTTCCTCAGCGGGTCTGACCAGGAGGAAGGCAAGACCAACGTCGCCTTCAGCCACCAGGGAAGAAACCGACGATGTTGGAAAGACGGTGAAGTCATCCGTGAAGGAGGCGAGCGCATCCTCCAGCTGATTGATTTCAGTTTCGAACAATCCAAGAAGGCTCGCAATCGCGGTGAAGCTCTCCGACAGGTCAACGCTCCTGGACGCGAGCCGCATGAGCTCTTGATCGGCGGCGAGCATGTCGGCATACGAGAGCAGTGACCCGGCACTCTCGCGCCACTCTTCGAGTGCCGGCGCATAGTCAGAGGTAATCTGAATCTCAAAGGTTATGCTGCGTAACCGCCACGTCTCCTGGGCAAGCTCTGCCAGGGTGAGCTGCGAGTTTGAGAGAACACGAAGCTCGCCGATGACGCGAAACCCCAATACAGATACGGAGATCAGAGCAATCAAGACAAGGACAAAAACGATGACCAATCTGCTTACCAGTCGCACTTGTACCCTCCTCCCTACGGCCGAGAGATTGTCTCGTATCACAGCGTCGAGAACAAGGGAGCGGGTGAGACATTGCGAACATGTTCAGGTCACGAGGCATGCCCTCGTTCAGTAAACCCACTCCTGCTCTTGTGCTCAGAGTTTCGGTCCGGCGAAGGCTCAGGCGTACAGTCTTGCCCAGGCGGTGACAAGCGCAATGAACTCCCGTGAGTATCGGTGACCCATACCCTCAAAGACGTTCAGGGATCGCGACGCCGGAAGCCGATGGTAGAGTGACTCAATGGTGTCAAGGGGACAGACCTCGTCGAGCGATCCTGCTGTGAGAAGCGTCGGGATCGTGAGCCGACGCGCGTGCGAGATCGTATCCACGTAGCCGAGTGCCTTCCAGCCGGCAGTCTTGTCCGCAACGGCATCAAGACCTTCGGTTGCCTTGTAGTAGGCACCGCGGCCGGCGGCGAGCGGATAGTTCGTCAGAAATGGCACATCTGCAGCAACGCACCTGACACCGTGATCGCGAAAGAGTGACCCAAGGAGCAATGAGGCGCCGCCGCCCTGGCTCGTACCAAAGAATGAGATTCTGTTCGGGATGACCTTCGGTTGCTGCATGACCCACCTGATCGCCAGGATGCAGTTCGCAAGCCAGATCCGGTAACCTTGCTGAGCGCCGCTGGTGACGGTGTCCGGGAGTACCGGCCATTCACCGTTCTGCTTTTTGCTCTCGTCCGGTCCTTCCGGAGTGGCGTACCCAAGAGGAGAGACGTGCATGACGTTAAAGCCCTGCGCAACGAGATCAGGGTGCGAGCTCATCTCGGCGCCGTAGCCGGGAACGTGAAAGAGGAGCGGCGCAGGTCCAGAGGCGGCCGGCTGCCAGTAGCCGTAGAAGTCGTCCATGCCGTCCGGCGAGAAGCGCACGTACCGGAACTCACGGTCCACGTGATTGAGGCCCAGGCTGTGAGAGAATCCGTTCTGACCGGTGATCTCGACCTGACACTCGGTAGCGTCTGCGAGCGCCCAGACGGACGCGATCCAGTCGTCGACTTCCTTGTCCGACGGGTAGTGAGATGATTCGTTCTCCCGTGCCATTTCGATTGCTCCTCCTTCGTCGGTCGATCTGGCTGATTACCCTCGGCGGGCGCCGTTCGGAGTGATCGCGCGAACTCCGCGCTACCCGATCGTCCCGGTGATCTCAGCGACGTCGCTTTGGTGCACCTGCTCTGCATGGCGAGCTCCATGAGATCCGCCCTGAGCCGTATCAACTAATGAGTAAGCGAAGTTCGCAAAGACTTTCTTGTCGTAGAGCCCCGCATCGGCATCCTCTTTGAGACTTACCAAGGCGTCGTACGGCTTCATTGGAGACCGGTAGACGCGATCGTTGTTGGTCATCACCTCGTACGAGTCGATGACGGCAATGATCCGTCCCGCCTCAGAGATGGGACGCCCCCGCAGATGCTCAGGGTACCCGGTCCCATCAAGCCGGAGATGGTGATGCAGCGTGCCGGGAATCGCCGCGCTGAGTACGCCTCCGTACTCGGCGAGGATGTCCGCACCTAGAAGCGGATGCTTTTTGACTTCGGTGTACTCCTCGTCTGTCAGCTTCCGCGCGGCCGTCAAGATCTCGGGATTGGTTTCGGTTTTGCCAACGTCGTGCAAGAGTGCGGTGAGCCCGAGGGTGCGCGTCTCCTCCAGCGACCGCTTTGTGAAGTAGCAATATCCAATCGTCAGAGCCATGACATTGAGGGAGTGAATCGCGGTCGTGTAGTCGGTATGTGAGATTCGGGCCAGATACTTGATGAGATCAGGATGCGACGCATAGCCGTCGACGACGGACGACACGTAGTCGGGCAGGACTGTGAGGTGACCACTTCGGGGTTCTGAAAGCGTCTCGTCTACGATGGCGGTGAGATCGTGCTTGATCTCGGCAAGATCCTCGATCCCTCCCTTCATCACACGGGCGGTGAGGTCGGTGCTGAACCCGCGTTGTGCGCTCCGCAACGCACGAATCTTGTCATCCGGGCGAATGTACAACGCACCCAGATACGGCTTTGCCTCGAGTGCCCTGTCAGCAAACGGCATGCCGGCCGGTTTGTAGAGCATGATCTTACCGGTCGGGCTCTCGTAGAAGAGCTCAACGTCTTCGTAGTACCGAAGGTTGGATTTCCGAATCGGAATCCATTTCCTCGCCCCGCTATCCCTCATCCCAGACGCCAGCATAACTACCGCAACTTTGGACTTCAAGCGCGCGGAGGCGATGCACCGGGATCGCGACGCGCATCACGTGAACAGCGGCTCAGCTCCAGCCCGAGCGATCATCTCCTGCATCGCTTCGTCGGTCGGGCGCACAGCGACGGGATCGCCTCCGGCAGCCACCACCGACTCGTGGAACCGCTCGGCCGCATCCAACACCTTCGGCAGGAGGTTTATGTCACCCACGGTGTTCAGGAAGACCGTCGGGTGACTGAGCAGCCAGAAGACCGCACTCTCAATATCATCGTCTCTCTCGAGCGGCTCGTACCAGGTCGATCGCGTCCGATCGTGATCCTCAGGCCACGCCCCGCGTGCGATGCTCTTGATCGTTTGAACTGCAATCCCATTCGCGACGCAACGATCGTGTACCTGCGCAAACTCCTCGGCGTAGACAGGATTCTGCGACATCGGGTAGTTCCACGGAAGGAGCACCGAACTGAAGTCGAACTCGTCAAGGCTCCTCATGTGCATTCTCGGAATGGGAAGGCCGTGGCCGGTGACGCCAATAAACCGAGCCAATCCCTGGTCTCTCGCCTCAATGAGGTAGGCCAGGACGCCGCGGTCGCCGTCGCGTCCGATGGCAGTCTGCCACTCGTCCTCGTCGACAAGTCCATGAATCTGAATCAGGTCGACATGATCGGTCTGGAGTCGTTCGAGCGAACGCTCAACGCTCGCCTTGGCCGCCTCGTAGGTACGATCACCGGTCTTGGTGGCGAGGAAGAACTCACTCCGATGCTCCCGTATCCATGGACCAAGGAGCGTCTCTGAGTCGCCATAGCTGGCAGCGGTATCTATGTGATTGATTCCGCGCTCAATGATGAGTTCCATTGTCTTGTCGGTTTCAGCCTGCGTGCATGAGCCGAGCGCCGCTGCGCCAAAGAGCGTGCGAGTACTCTCGTGCCCGGTCGATCCAAACTGCATTCGTGGAAGCATCTCTACCGCCTTTGCCGGGTGGTCCCGGCCTCATTTAAAATAATGCCTCAATGCCCGCCCGACTTGCTGCCGGGGCCCGGGCGCCTATTGGATGGTCGCATTGGTCCACGTCTGATGCCGTTCCTGGAACGTCACCACCGGCTCCCAACCGACATCTCCGTAGTCGGCTCCAAAGTGACTCTCTCGGAAACTCTCCATCTTCCGCTCGATAAAGCGTTGGAGCCGCTCAGCCACGTGCGGATAGAGGTCGATGACATTGTCTCGCTCGAACGGATCTGCGACAAGATCAAAGAGCTGCCGCTCATCCGTCGATTCCGACCCGAGATTGGTGAGGAGCTTGAATCGATCCTCAATGGCGGCAAACGTCGGTGATCCGAACATCGCCTCACGAGACTCAACGAATCGGTAGGGAATCGCATCCCTGCGGAGCGTGCTGCCGTGCGCAACCGCATCGTCAATAAGCGGGATCAGCGAAACGCCGTCGATTGGTCGGTCATCCGGCATCCGCCACTGCCACTGGTCGATCAGTGTTGGCAGGTAGTCGAGCGTGCTCGCCGGAAACGCAAAACGACTCCCTCCGGGTACCCGTGAGGGCCACTTCACGAGCGCGGGCACGGCCACGCCGCCGTTATAGAGGCTTCGCTTTCGACCGCGAAGGCCACCGGTGGATCCACGGCTGCGAGGCATCCAACCGCCGCGACTTGCGTGGTCATCGACCCCTTCCGGGCCGTTGTCGCTACAGAAGAAGAGGATCGTATCGTTTTCGATTCCCAACTCCTTTATCCTCTGGTTCAGGCGACCGACCTGACGATCCATCGCAGTGATCACGCCGTAGAAGTGGGCGTAGTCGTCCGGATACTCTTCGTACATCGCGAGAAACTCAGGGCCGGCCTCGACCGGTGTATGCGGAGCGTGAAACCAAACGGTGGTAAAAAACGGCGTTCCGGCCTCCACGGCTCGATCGATGAACTCGATGGTGTGATCCATGATGAACTGCGAGTCGCATCCCGAGATCTCGTTGGTGTACTCACTGCCGTTGTGGAAGTAGG
>JANQQY010000348.1 GCA_028284845.1 Spirochaetales bacterium | reverse complement strand
CCTGCTCTACCTGCACATGTGGGATTTCACCACGCCGGTCGAGGAGGTGATGCGAGGGATTCATGATCTGGTGAGCGCGGGCAAGGTGAACTACTTCGCCTTCTCAGATACCCCGGGATGGATCGTCACCTACGCCATTGCGCTTGCCGAGCGTCACGGCTGGCCGCGCCCGGTGGCGGTTCAGCTCCCCTACAGTCTCCTTGGCAGGGACCCGGAGACCGACTACTTCCCCATGGCGGAGACCTTTGATCTCTCCCTGCTGACCTGGGGGATGCTCAGCGGGGGGACGCTCACGGGCAAGTACAACAAGGAGAACGACGAACCCAAGCGCTCGTCGTCTGCGAGTGAGAAGGAGCTCCAGGCAGCATCAAGGGTCGTTGCCATTGCGAAAGAGCTAGGCTGCTCGCCATCCCAACTGGCGATCGCATGGGTGCGACAGCGCAGTAGCAGGATCATCCCCATCCTCGGTGTGAGGACGGTTGATCAGATTCGGGACAACCTGGGAGTCCTTGAGATCACGATCCCGGACGAGTTGATGAGCACCATGGACGAAATCAGCGGCTTCACGCCCGGGTTCCCCAGGCGCTTCCTGACGCGGACACAGATTCGGGATCTGGTCTTTGGGTCGACCTTCGATCTCCTGGATAATCATCGTGACCCCTTCGGAGACGCCGTCGAGTAGCGCCACTTGAGACGACGCGTTGGAGCTCGACGGCCGCCCTACGGTTCGCCTATGAGAGCTCCGCGAGTCGTCTCTCTATTCCCGCTCGAAACGGCACGACGAGCACGATATAGAAGAAGACTGAGTAGAGGATTGTCAGAAGCGAGACAGAAAACCCTCGGCCCACGGTGTCGATATCAGAGTTTATGTGAACGAGCATGACGACAATGCCAAGGAAGGTTCCAAAGATGCCGCTTGCAATGACGTAACGGCCGAACGAGAGGTGGTAGATTCGCGCCACCTCAAGGTCCTTGCGCCAAGATGTGCGATCTGCTCCCGCCTGGGTTTGGAACCCCACGCGATACGCCGCAACGATCTCTGCGAATGAATGCGTTGTCAGGCTCAAGACAAACGCCGGTAGCAGGACAAGCGCCGCGGAGGGCACACTCAAGAAGACAACGATCCTTCCGCCGGTCATCGCTGCCGCAGCCACAAGCAACCCAATGGCGATGACGACTGATGCAAAGTAGAACTTCCTCATTTCTCTCCTCCGTAGAGTCCAATGGCGGCCCATTCGGCCGCGGTCTCGATTCCAATGGTGATCACCGTTGCGAGATCTGAGTCTGACGACACCCGTGTAAATGACGGCACCCACCGGTGCTCCCGTCCCCAATCGGTCAGGGGTGCCACCATCACGAACGCGATACAAGCTGCCAGGACAGACTTGGCTATCGTCAGCCCCGGGCCCATGCTCCTCGTCCGACGCCGATCGGCTGGCGGAACTCGTGCTACCTCTTTCGTGAAGTATTCTGAAAGAAGGCGATCCTCCCGGTCATCCATCCAGATCCTCCAACCTCTTTTTGAGTGCCGATTTGGCCATATGAACCCGATATCTGATTGTTCCCTCCGGGCGTCGGACTACCTCTGCAATCTCCGCATAGCTCATCTCTTCGAAATAGCGCAGGAACAGAATCGATTGGTCGTCTGAGTCGAGGCGGCCCAGTGCGTTATGTACTGCCTCCTGCTCCGCATTTCGAATGAGCTCCCCCTCGGGTTCGCGGGCGGCGGAGATCAGCTCGGCTCCGTCTCCCATGGGTACGATGGATCGCCGCCGCTCGGATCGAACGATGTCGACACAGTGATTTCGCGCGATGCTGTAGACCCACGTACGCAGGTTCTGCTCCGGACGAAATCGCCGGCGCGATGCGACAACTTTTGCGATGATCTCCTGGACCGCGTCTTCCACGACCGCGGACCCTGGGTTGCGTCGCAGAATCCGGGATGCAAAGAATGCGAGCGGCTTCTGGTAGGTCGACCAGAGTTCCTCGAACGATGTCGGCCACGCGGTGAGTCGTCGATCGTGTGAAGGCGCATCACTGCCTGTCATCGCTTCTCTAGGAGTCTACGATGCTCTGTCGAGTTCGTTGGCGAAAGGTCGCTATTCGTCTATTTCGTACTTCCAGAGTCCGGTTCGACTGCCTCCAACGCCCGTGATGGGGTCGTCGAACAGGACGGCGTTGCGAACGATCCAGTGATGGTACCCATCCTCGGCCCATGCCGAAGAGGATCCGTCCACAACGTCGACCAGTTCTACCGTCCCAATGATCGCGCGGACGAGGAAGAAGGCGCGTTTTGGATCATCGCGGTACGATCGGTAGACATCTGAGAGGAGGGCGTACTCGGCGTGAACGGCGTTGCTCTGAGTCTCCTCGTTCTTGAGAATGATTCGCACGCCTTCGTCCGGAACCCCAATGTAGCGATTCGCATCATCAGCCTCGGAAACCCGCGCGATGGTCTGATTGAACTCTCGGATGACAGGAACGGGGAAGTCGTCCATCTCAGGCATTCCGGCGATTGAACGGCGGCCCGTTGAATGGATGTAGATGGTTCCACGGTAGTCGGTATCAAAGCCGCGATTCTCTACGTCCGCGATACCCGCGCAGAGCAAGTACGACCGGGGATTGGGTACCGACAGACACTGAACTTCCATGGAGCCTCCGCCGCGCAGTGTATCGGTCCCACGTTGCGCCCTCAACCGGGGATGGTCGGATGCCTACTCGCGACGAAGAATGACGTAGAGGGAGTCGTCCGGCTCCATTTCCGTGTAGCGCTCCATCGTGATCTCCCTCATGTTACGATCAAACGACTCCCGAAGGGTCTCTTCCGTGTGATAGGTGAAGCGCATCCCTTCGATCGTATCCTCCCCATCTCCAACCCAGAACGAGTGCATGAGCAGGCCGCCCGGACGGACGCGCGATGCCTGCGCGGTGAATGACTGCCGCAACTCGTCGCGAGAGAGATGGTGGAGCACCTTGTTGGAGAAGATGCAATCGAAGGTGCGGTCGGTCTGGAGAGAGACCGCATCAAGATGAAGCAGATCTGCCTCCGGATGCTTAGCTTGGTAACGATCAACAAACACCTTCGATCGGTCTGAACCCGTCACAACGAAGTGTTGCTTAAGGAGTTCAAGATCGACTCCCGGCCCCATCCCCAACTCGAGCACGTGAGATCGATCCGGGAGGTGGCGTCGGAGTTGCTCGATTAGTTCCCGCCCATCATATCCCTCAGCCATCGATATGTACTGCTCAACCTTCTCCGGATCGTCAAAGAATTCCACCGTTGCCTCCATGTCATGTAAGAGTCGCGTCATAAACACACTGTTCGGGTCTTCCTGGTAGCTCCCGAATGGTCCGCAGTAGCGAAACCCATTCCTCTCGTACAACCGTCGAGCCGGCGCGAAGAACTCCATTGAGCCGGTTTCCAGGCTGAGCCGTGAGTAGCCTCGGGCTCGTGCTGCACTCATAAGGTGGGCGAGGAGCGTTGTCGCAACTCCGCGCCCGCGGGCGTTCCTCGCGGTCCGCATCGACTTCACCTCACCGTGACCGGAATCAATCTGTTTGAGCGCCGCGCATCCCAGAGCGGTGCCACCCTCGCGCGCGACCCAGAAGGTGATCTCCGGCCGCTTGAGTCCGGAGACATCCAGCGCGTGAACACTCTCAGGCGGCGATGTCGCGTACATGTCGACCAGGTGCTCCTCGAGGAGTTCAATCACAGCGGGATCAGTCAGGTCATCAATCTCGATTACCACGATGGGAACTATATCAGGCGGACGGCCTCACCATCTCCCAAAGCTCAATCTCCTCGCCAATGCGCACGTGTTTGATCGTCTCAAACCCAAAATGCTCGTACGGTTTCTCGTTGTCCGCTGTCTGCGTCTCAAGGTAGATGGCCTTTTGTTCCTCATCCGCTCTGGCACAGAGCCGTCGCAGGAGCACACCGCCCAGACCTCGCCCCTGATGCTCGGGCGCAACGCCAAGCATGGCAAGGTAGATGTACGGGCCAATGTCGAGGTTCCTGTGATCACTCTCAATGATAGAAAACACGTTCCGCATGGTGCGGTTCATGAGCACCCGCAACAGTCCAAGCGCTTCTCGCAGCGCTCCGGCCCGAATCATCTGCCTCAATCCAAAGACCGAGCGCTCCCCCGGTATGGATACCATAACTCCCTGATGACCCTCACCAATCGTCTCAATCCGTCCGTACTCAAATCCTAGAATCGCCGGTACCGTGTACACCGCGCGCGTCACACGCTCCGGAAGCCCGATTGATCGAATCATTGGATCATCTTCAAACGCCCGGATGAGTGTGTCCGCCACTTCGCTGAGTTCTGATTTATCTGCCCGTGTTATCTGTTCAACCATCGTCGCCCCGTCCTTGATGACGGATGGACACTACGATTGGTGTAGCCGATCCACCCACTGGTGGCCGCCTGGGAACTCGCTCGCGAGCGCCTCCGCGAGCCACTCCCTGCGTTGTGGGTCGAGCGTTGGAAGCACTTCCTCAAAGTCTTTCTCGTCCTTGGGCCGAACCGATGAGCCGCCTCCCTTGTAGAGCAGGAGCACCTCTGGGCGGATGCATGGGAGCCCGTCGTCTGAGACAAACCCCAGATCAGCGATCGGTTCCCGAATCGATCTGAGTCGTCGATAGATCCATGTGCTCTCCTCAACGTCGATCATTTGAAGGTCGACTCGCCATGCGGAATCTGCTGCGGTGCGTTGCCACGTGTTCGGGACTGTGTCGAGGTAGTCGTCCGGGGAGACAAGCCGAAGCCCCGGCGCGTGCGTTGCGAACGACTCGCCACCGAGTGCCGCTCTCGCCGCGCACTGATCTGTGCGTCTGATGCAGATGTCGGTGTCTTCGTGGGATCGGGTCTGACGTCCTAAGTAAAGATCGATCGCCCACCCGCCGCTTACCCACGACTCGACGCCTGCGGATCGGAGCGCTGACACGACCTCCCCCGGTGGGCACGCCTGCCAATGCGAATCGTTGTAGACACACCGGTAGCGCTCCACGCCCGGGTACTTCTCGCCAAACCTCTCGATCGCGAATCCCATCGAATGATAGAACTCAACCGCATCGTCATCGGTCTCCGCCTCCACAGCTCCGTGCTCATCCTGCTGAATCAGATCCCACACCAGGCCTCTGCCAACGCCCAATCGTCGAGCATCTGGGTCAACGTAGATTGTTATGATCGTTCGATGAGCCTCGTGTGCTTGCTCAAATCCGAGGATCCCTACGATCCGATCGTCGCTGAAGGCGGCGAGCGTTCCTGCGTCCTTGGATGCCAGGCGCTGCTCGTAGTTGCGAATACGTTGAGGTGTCGGCCTGAAGATCGATGCTTTGAGTACCGCGTGAACGTCTGATCGCGATAGATCCGTGGGTTGTAATTGGCGAACTGCAAAGGCCACTCGGAAGTATACTCGACCCGGACGGCGAGATGCTGTCACGCCTTCACCGTGGGGCCGTCTGGAACCTATCCCCCAAGCTTCCCGAGCTGCTCCTCAAGCTTCGCCAGCGTCCGGTCGGTGTACCCCTCCCGCATCGCGATGCCCTCGGGATCCTTCAACACGTAACAGTAGTTCAAGAGCATGAGTCGTCGGGCCATCATGAGGATCTCGACTTGATCGTCGCTCGTTGCCGGCCATGGGAGAACTCGTTCGTACCCATCTCTGAACCACGGCATCAACTGGATGGCGTCGTCGTGGTTGGAGTAGTAGAAGAGTGCGACCGCGATGTCCTGAACGGGGTAACCCACGAGTGCGTCCTCAAAGTCAATCGCCACCAGACCATTGTTCGTTGACATCACGTTCCAGAAATGAAGGTCGTTGTGCAGGATGATCGGTGTGCCGGATGAGTAGAGGTCGCCAATCGTCGACTCAGCCAGTTCGTATGCCTCAGTGACAAGTGATCGCCTGCCTCTAAAAAGCGCGTCGAACTCACCGTCAAACAGCACGATGGGTTCATGGAAGTCGAAGCCGGGAGCCGAGTAGGGAAAGACAAGATCGTAGCGGCGAAGCTTGAGGGCCGACGGCGGTTGGTAGCCGGCGCCATGCTGGTGGAGCTGCGCCATAAGCTCGCCATGCTCGGCTACGGAATCCCTGTTCAGTCGGTCGTAGAGGTCCACCCCGTCAATCCGCTCGAAGAGCACGCAGTAGCGCTCCTCCGGAACTCTCGCTGCCCCGGCTTGGACGAATAGCTCGCCTGATGTTGCGGCGACTGGACGGTTCACTCGAATGTCTGTGTCCGCATGAAGAGCGTTGAGCCAGCTCACTTCCGCCAAGACCTCGTCGTAGTGGTGGCAGCCCGATGGGTCGGTGACCCGGAGGACCCACCGCTCTCCGCCTGCTCCGTTAACCGCGAAGATGCAATTGGTCTCGTTGGTGATCAGATCGATCGATTCGACGGTGATGTCATACGCCTCAAGCGCCTTGGCGGCCAGCGGCTTGATGCGTTCCGCGCGACCTGTCTCGTCGAGCTGGTAGAAATCGCTCATCCCAGGCCCCCAAGGCATCGAGTATGGCACATCCCAACCGCGGGGCAAGCGGATGTCCGGTCTACTCCTTCAGCGCGACTCCAATCTTCGCATCGTGTATGAGCTCGCGCCACGTTCGCGATTTCGGGCGCTCCCTCCGTGATGACGTAGCTCAGCACAAAGCGACCCGGATCGCACTCGGTGAGTTCCTGAACCGTTCGACCTCTTTCGGTGATCGTTTCGCGAAGCGAGTAGGAGATCCCCGCGATCCGGTGCGGGGCATCGAGCGCATCGACCAGCCGCGACACCATCTGTCGTATCGCCCTGGTGGCCGTTCCTGACATCACACCTTCGGCCTACGCGCCCGCCGTCCGTACTTCAACATTCGCTGCCGCCAATCTCAGACGCTGCATCGTCTCCTCCGATGGCGACACCAGTTCCGCGGCTTCGTAGCGAAGGCCCAATGAGCTGTACTTGGAGGTCGCCATGGGGTGAAACATGAGCAATTCGTAGGAGAGCAACGAGTCAAGACGTGCCGTGAACTCCGCGATCGCAAGGATCGAAGCCTCGTTGTCGTTTACTCCCGGGATAACTGGGGTTCGAATGATCAAAGGCATTCCGGACGCGGCCAGTCGTTCGGCGTTCTCAAGGATCCTCTTGTTTGGTACTCCGGTGACTCGGCTGTGCGTGGCGGTATCCAAGCTCTTGATGTCCATCATCACGAGCTGGGTGACAGGAAGAATGAGCTCGAGTCTCGCCCATGGCACGGCCGCCGCGGTCTCAACAGCGGTGTGAACACCTGCCCTCCGGCATCCCTCGAGAATCTCTCGTGTGAACTCGGGCTGGAGAAGCGGTTCGCCACCGGACACGGTGAGTCCGCCGCCGGATGAGTCGTAGTAGGCCTGATCCCGCAGCACAGCCTCCACAACTTCAGACGAGGTCTTCTCCATCCCTGCCATCGTGAGCGCCCGGGGATAGCAGACGTCCGGACAAGCGCCGCAATTGGTGCAACGATTCCGGTCAAGTCGGTGAACGCCGTCGATCATAGAATGCGCACTTTCCGGACACACGGGAACACAGTTACCGCAGGCAATACATCGGTCCTCAAAGTACTGGAGCTCAGGCCGAGGTGTGAGAGTTTCCGGGTTGTGGCACCAGAAGCAGCGCAAGTTGCAGCCCTTCAGGAAGACCGTGGTCCTGATTCCGGGTCCGTCGTGGACAGAGAAATGCTGGATGTCGGTGATCATCCCCTTCACCAGTCAATGCTATCCGGATGGTCGTCGCAATGTCGATATCAAATCGGTGGTATCTGCTTTTTTTGGTAACACATCTCTGATATCTGTGATACTCTTTTGTGATATAGAATGGAGTTGCAATGTCAGAAGCGAGTCAAGGATCAAAGAAGGAGTTTCTCTACGAACGAGTACGAGCCGACATCATAGCGATGATACAGGCGCGCGGTATGACCGCCGACGATCCCCTCCCGTCTGAGGGTGCGATCAGTGACATGTATCACGTGAGTCGAATGACCGGCAAACTCGCACTAAAATCGCTGGAGGACGACGGGATCGTCTATCGCGTGCCACGGCGCGGTTCATTCCTCGCGCCTGGGTTCGAGACAAAAATCGCCGTCGCAAACATGGCTCGTCCAACCCGAGAGAAGCCCGCAAAGCAACTCTCGATCGCGCTAATTGTTCCCCCGTTCGATTTCTACGTTGGAGAGATCATCCGATCAATCCAGCAGGCCGCCGAGGAGCGCTCAGTTCGGCTTGTTCTCCACATGACAGATGGCGATAAGGCGGAAGAAACGGAGGTCCTTCAGGAGCTATCTCGGCTGCCGTACATCAACGGCATCATCCTCTATCCGTTATCGCGGACCGATGTGAGCGGCGAGCTGCTCTCAATGAAACTTGCGAACTACCCCATCGTTCTTGTCGACCGGACCTTTGAAGGTCTCGTGCTGGACAGTGTTGTTCACGGACACTACGAGGGAGCCCACGACATCACCGAGTACCTCATTGAGCGGGGCCATACGAATATCGGCTTTGTCTCTCAACCGCTTGGAACGAGTCGGAGTCGGGAGCTCCGGTATCAGGGATACATTCATGCCCTTATGAAGCACGGGGCGCCCATTCTCAAAGACCATATCAAGATCATTGAGTCCGATATCCACACCGCGCACGGGACCCACGTGCTGGACTCTCCCGCGCAACCGATTCTTCAGGATTACCTTCAGCGGAATCGTCAGATAACCGCCGTTGTGTGCGATGAGGACTACGCCCTTCTTGAGGTCTACTATGCGGCGCTCGAGATTGGGCGTCGTGTACCGGAGGACCTGTCGATAACCGGATACACGGACAACCGCGTCCTCCGTTTTGCCCCAATGCGATTCTCTACGGTGCGACAGCCGGTTGCGGAGTTGGGAAAGAAGGCAGTCGATCTCTTGCTGGAGCGAGTCGCAGACCCGGACCGCGAATACTCAAGAATCACAATTGATACTGAGATTGTGGATCGGGAGAGTATTCGATCGCTCACCAACGGGTAGCGCTGCCACATTTATATATTGATATCCCATATCAGATTTGCCTTTGCCATATCAGTCGAGTCGTGTTACGATTCCGCATCTACGAAAAGGAGGCATGCTATGAAACGTATGCTGGCGATCGTGGCCGTTCTTGCGGCCGTTGCGACCTTCGGCTTTGCCGCTGGTGAGGCTGACGCACCTGCTGAGGGTCCAACTCGGATCAGAGTGAACATGGAAGGTTACGCGGGTGGTGAGGGGACTCCGGAGGAGATCATCGCCACTCAGCAGGCCAGGCTCGATGGCGGTGAGCTCAATGCGAACCAGGCGGCCGAGACCGAATGGCGCATCGACTACATCACCGCATTGGCGGAGGCTGCTGATGAACGTGGTGTTCAGTGGGAAGGAGTCGATTGGGGCTGGGCAGAGCAGCTCACGCAGCGACAGTTGAATGCGTTCCTGGCCGAGCAGGGACCGGACATCCTCGTTGGCGAGGTTCAGATGCCCGGGTTCGCTCGACAGGGCTATCTGGAACCATTCCCGCCCGCGCTCGCGGCGAAGGTGCGCGCTGAGGTTGTCCCCGGTGCCTATGGACCAATGGAAGTAGACGGCGAAATCTACGGCATTGCGACCTTCCCCGGCGTCAACGTCCTCTTCTGGAACAAAGATCTCCTGCGGCAAGCCGGACTCGATCCTGATCGTGCTCCCGCTACCTGGGACGAATGGCTCGACATGGTCGAACAGATCACGGCGGCCGGCAACGGTGAGTTCTACGGCGGTGGTACCTACGCCGGTCCGAACTTCGGCGGAAGCCTCCGCGTCGGCCCATTTATGATGATGGCCGGTGGCGGATTCATCGACGAGAACGGCGACGTTGACTTTGCGAATGAGGGCAACTTTGAAGCGTTCTCGTTCATGCGGGAGCTCGCCAAGAACTCACCTCCCGGTGCCGTTGCAGGTGCCAGCGAAGGTGGTTGGTGGGACGCCCTCAACCAGGGTCGAATCGCCTATGTCGTTGACGGCCCGTGGCGCCTCGCAGCCGGCGAAGCGCTCGGAATCGACATTGGATACAGCACGCTTCCGATCCCAACCGGCGGCTCGGCCGCGAACGTGACGATTGGTGCTGCCTTCTACGGGGTGCCCACCTACGCGGAGAACAAGGAAGAGGCGTTCCTCTTTATTGAAGCGCTTCTGGATGAGAGCGTTCAGGATCTCCACGTCCAAGCAGGTCAGCGCCCACCGGTCTTGCAGATGTACAGCCAGGATGCCGACTTTGCCGACTCCTACATCGCGACGTTCCACGAAACGCTCTACGGCGATGTCTCGGGCCTTCCCACCTTCAAGGGAGAGAGCAATGCGCGGATCTGGGACGTCTTCCACCAGCATATGGCGGAGGCAATCGTCACCGATGGTGACATCCGCGAGATTCTCGCTCGAGCCCAGGAACTCGGTGAGCAGTTCCAAGGTCAGTAGCATTAGGTTCTATCTGTAATCTCCGCACCCTATCCGGATGCTCCGGGTAGGGTGCGGCATTTCGCCGAGTGCACGACTCGAGGGGAGTAGCTGGAATGGAACAAGCCACCACGGTCGCCGAAGGCGTTCGCGCCGGAAAGGCTCTCTCTCTTTCGAAGAAAGAGAACCGTCTCGCCTGGATGCTGATCGGCCCCATCCTTCTTTATTTTGCTCTCTTTCAAGGCTTTCCAATCGTCTTTGGTCTTGGCATTGGGTTCACCAATTGGGTTGGTGTCACGTCACGACCAACCTTTGCCGGGCTCAGGAACTTTGTTCGGTTCTTCCAGGATCCCATCTACCTTGGGACACTCTGGAACGCGTTCTACATTGGTGCCCTCGTCATGTTTTTCAACGTTACGATTGGGTTTGCCGGGGCGTATCTACTCAATACGCCCATGAAGGGAAAGACCCTCATCCGGTCGATCTGGTATCTGCCCGCAGTGACCGCTCCCGTCGCGACGACTCAGATTTTCCTCATGTTCATCGATCCCTCCTCCGGAATCGCCAACCGGGCACTTCAGCTCGTGGGACTCGAGCCCATCGCGTGGGGATACAGCACCTTCTGGATGGTAACGTGGATTGTTGCCTACTCCTCGTGGAGGGGAATCGGCGGCGCGATGATCCTCTGGCTCGCAGGGCTCCAATCCATCGATCCAGCCTTCTATGAGGCTGCTGACATCGACGGCGCGAGCGGCTGGCAGAAGCTCATCTATGTGACGCTCCCCAGTCTCCGAAACATCACCACATTTGTGCTCATCACCGGGTTCACCGGCGCCTTGCAGATCTTCGAGCCGGTCCTCTTTATCAGTCAGGCGGGTCCCTTTGGAACGACGGACGTGATCGTTCACCGAGTCTTCCGAGACTTCTACGGTGACTTCAACTTTGGTATGGCGGGCGCGGGCGCGCTTGTCATCACACTGATCATTTTTGTGTTCAGTCTCACAACGCTCCGCTGGTATCAGGTGAAGGAGCAGTAGGAATGACGATTCGCAAGAAGATTCCCTGGGTCCGCTACATCATTCTTGGCATCACCTGTCTGATTTTTATCTACCCGCTGTTCTATGCGGTCGGCGTTTCGTTCATGACGACCAATCAGTTTGCGACGACTCCGCCGTCGCTCATTCCTTTCCAGCGACCGCTCAGTTTCTTCCACATGCGCACGCTGCTCCTGATCAACACCCAGCGCGAACCCAACATGCCGTTCTACTACCTCAACAGTGTTCTCAGAACTGCGTGGTACATCGTCTGGACGGTATTGATCTCGTTCGTGGCCGGGTATGTCTTCGCCAGGCTCAGGTTCAGAGGCAAGAATGCGATCTTCCTCATTCTTCTAATGACGACGATGATTCCTCCTGTGGTCACCATGGCGCCTACCTACCTCATGATGGCGCGTTTTCCGCTCATTGGAGGGAACAACATCCTTGGGCAAGGTGGTCAGGGATTCCTTGATACGTACGCGGTCCTGCTCGTCCTGAACCTCGTCAATATTCTTGGCATCTTCCTTGTGCGTCTCAGCATGAACACCTTTCCTCGTGCCATTGAGGATTCCGGTCGTATCGACGGCGCGAACATTTTCCGGGTTATGTTCCAACTCGTCTTTCCAATCCAGAAACCGATTCTTGCCTATGTTGCCATCACCACCGGTGTCCTCATCTGGAACGACTGGTATGTGCCCTTTGTATTCACCGACCGTCCGCAGTTTCAGACGCTCGCCGCCGCAGTCAGCAGGCTTACCTCCGTGGCGATTGGTCAGTACGGCATCCCGGATTGGCCGCGGATTATCGCGATGGGTCTTGGGCTTACCATCCCCTCTGTGGTTATGTTCGCGATCTTCCAACGGCATATTGTCAGCGGCCTTGCAAGCGCCGCGGTTAAGGGGTAAGCATCGGCATGAGTACAGCGGGAGCACAGACGGAACACAAACCCACGTATAGCGACCGGATCCTCGAGATCAAGAAGACCAAACTCGAGTTCAACGACAAGAAGCTTGAAGGTTGGGGCCACTACAACAACGACGATCACGGCTGGATTCCCCTTGAGCGACCGGAGTTCACACCGTATACGGATCCCGAAAGCGGGCTCTGCACCGGTCCGTTGCTGATTGGCAGAAGCTTCCGCAAGTGGCTCGCCGAACACCCTGTCTACATCCATCCGTCGAGCGCCGTCGCGGGAGCGTGGATCTCCAACGCCACCCGCGTTGGCGAGTGGAAGGATCATCCCACTGAGCTGGAACCTCTCTGGGATCGGTACAATATCCGGCAACCCGGCACGACCG
>JANQQY010000347.1 GCA_028284845.1 Spirochaetales bacterium | reverse complement strand
GGTCGTCTTTGTCATCGTGCTCTTTGTACTCGCCCTTCGCATCGAGCGACCCATCCGTGAGCTCGAGCTAAACGGAAACGCCGGCACCGTTGGAAGGGAAGGCGTGGTCCGTCGGATGCTTGGCTACCGGCGTGTCGTCATCGTTTTGAACATCTTGGGATTCGCGCTGGGCCATATACTCGACTTCGTTCTGAGTGGCACGCTTCTGGAGTTGTTTCAGTTTGACAACCTCGTCCTTCTCGTTCGCAATGTCTGCTCGGGTTACATCTACGCGGCGATCCAGTTGGGCTTCATCGACAGCATCTTCGAGCCGGCCCGGCTTCGTCTTCGATTCTATTCATTCCCGGAGGGCACCAAGAAGGGCTCGATCGGCACGAGTCTGCTCGTGCTGACGACCGTCCTGGTCGTCTATGCAACAACCTCCATCAACGTCGGCATGACGTCGGTCTATCGACAGGAGGCGATCTACGCTGAGACCAGCCGGGCCGTAATTGAAGGGTCAATCACCCCCGCCGAGGCTCGCCTCTTGTACCGCGAACAGATTCGTGACGTGGTCATGGAATCCACCTCGCGTGGTGAGATCGACATTGATGATGTGCCGTATCCCGACGACGAGGCCGATTTCGCCTACCGCGTACGTGCCTACCGTGTCAGCGCGTCGATGTTTGCGATCTTCGTAATCGCGGTCGCGATACTGACCCAGTACCTTGCCAGCCGGAACCTGCGACACGCGCTCGTGAACATCTCAGATCAAGTTGAGTCGCTGACAAGCGGCGATGCCGATCTGACCTCGCGGGTGGCCATTCTGAACACTGATGAGATTGGGATGATCGCCTCCAACACCAACGAGTTTCTCAAGTCTCTTCAAGCTCTGATGTGGCGAGTGCGCGACGCCGCGAGCATGGCGGCCGGCTCCTCCGAGCAGCTCATGACCGCCGTCACAGAGGCCAAGTCTGCGGCTGACGAGCTCCTTGGCGCTGCCGATAGGGTGCAGCGCGACGCCCATGCGCAGATGGATGATGCAAAGAGCACGACGGGTGTCTTCGCCAGCATGGCAAAGGGACTCGATGAAATCAGCTCGCAGGCGGAGGCACAGGCCTCATTTGTCGAGCAGACCTCGAGCGCCATTGAGGAGATGACCGCGAGCATACAGTCGGTATCAGAACGAGCTCGAGAAACGAACGAACTCTCAGGACATCTCAAGGAATTGACGAGTGCGGGCCGCGCAACGGTCGATCGAACGGCGGACGCGATGACCGACATCAGCTCCGCGAGCGAGGAGACGAACTCGATCTTGAAGACCATCTCCATGATCGCCGCTCAAACGAATCTCTTGAGCATGAACGCAGCCATTGAGGCGGCGCATGCCGGTTCACATGGCGCCGGCTTTGCCGTTGTGGCGCAAGAGATACGGTCGCTTGCCAGCAACAGCGGCGCACGGGTGCGGGACATTCGTGACATTGTGAAAGGCATGAACGAGCGGATCGAGAACGGAACGCAGCGCGCCTCGGAGACCCAGGAGGCTCTTGGGTCGGTCGAGCAAGAAGTCGAACGATCGGAGGCGCTCGTTGCGCAGATCTCTCAGGCCATGCAGGAACAGGCCGCCGGCACCGACCAGATCCTTTCCGCTGTTTCGAGCATGGTAACCGGCGTCGAATCGATTCGCGACCGAATCGAGACACAGCGACAGGAGAGCGACGCGCTTCGAGCGGCTATTGACCGTCTGCTTGAACTCTCCCGCGGTGTTGAGGCTTCCGGGAGCGCCGAACAGGAGCTTGCCAGGAAGGTTGGCGCTCTTGTTGAGAACATGGTCGAGCGTGCGAAGAGTGACCGCGAGAACGCCGAAGGTCTGATCAAGGCCGTTGAGCAATTCAAACTTGGGTAGATGATCGTCACTCCGGTCCGGACCGACCGCATCACCACGAGGTCCCACACGATAGATCAGTTCCTCGACCGCTTTGTTGAACCGATTGGCAGCGGCGACATCGTCGCCATCACGTCAAAGGTCATCGCGCTCTGCGAGGGCAACGTTCGCGACCTCGACTCGGTCTCGAAAGATGATCTCATTCATGCCGAGTCGGAGGCATACCTTCCGCGGTCGAGCAGCAAGTACAACGTCGCCCTTACAATCAAGCGAGGCACGCTGATCCCGTCAGCCGGCATTGATGAGTCGAACTCCGGAGGCGTTTACGTGCTCTGGCCGTCAGACCCCGACGCATCGGCCGACCGAATCTGGAACCATCTTGCCGATCGAGATGGTCATCGACGATTTGGAGTTGTAATCACCGACAGTACGGTGACTCCGCTGCGCCTCGGAGTCATGGGGATCGCAATCGCGCATGCAGGGTTCCGGGCGGTCAATGATCTTGTGGGCGAGAACGACCTCTTTGACAGGCCGCACAAGGTCACGCAGACCAGCGTCGCAGGTGGGCTTGCAGCCGCGGCAGTTGCTGTCATGGGCGAGGCGGCTGAGCAGACCCCGATCGCTCGCCTCTCCGACCTTGGGTTTGTGCAGTTTCAGGAGCGAACGCCCACCGCGGCGGAGCGAGAGGCGCTTCGGATTGACCCGGACGAAGACCTCTACGCGCCCGTGCTCCAGTCGGTTCCATGGAAAGCGGGGCGGGCGGTTCCTCCGGCTCACCCTACGTGATCATACGCCTTCGAATCGACCAAGGAACCGCTCGAGAGAGGCTTCACCATTCCCATCACCTACGAGCATGCCGTCCGCGTAGTAGCGAACGTATGGGATCAGGCTGTTCCCAAGGACCGACTCCTTGAATTCCATCAGCTCGCGGAAGAAGGGCTCGCGGTCGTACTCGCAGTAGAAGATCGTAAGGCCCTCATCGTTTGCGCCTTCAATAAAGGAACGCATGAAGGTCCAGTCCGGACACCAGCTCTGAGTCAGCACGAGCGCGACGCGAGAGGAGGCGTTCCGGATCTCCGCGGACGCCTCTCCCGTATCGATCAGTGCCTCGACCTGATGCTCGGTCAGCTTCTGCATGCCTGATTCTCGTTTTCTACCCATGGTTCGTCAAACGAATCCTATACTTCGATGGTGGCGAACAGGATCACCCGCGAACGGCGAGCCTCATACCGATTCCTCCTCCAGTGGATTGCGATCGCCCTCGTCGCAGGCGTCTGTGGGGCGTCCGTGCTCGCGCTCTTTCGCACGGCGCTTGAACTCCTCGCAGGATTCATTGCGTCGTTCGCTCTACCGCCGCCGGTGGTCTCGGCTGCTGCCGCGATCCTCGTTGGCCTGGTGATCTATCGCATTTCACCCGACGCGGCAGGGGAGGGCATGCCGAGCTACCTCTATGCGCTCTCCGAGTCTGAGGCGCGGTTTCCGTTGCGTGTCACGCTCTGGAAGCTGCCCGCCGCTCTTCTCACCCTGGCGGGGTTTGGAATGGGCGGCGTTGTGGGCCCGGTTGGTCGCGTGGTTGCCGGTCTGATGAGCCTGCTTGGATTCCGACGGGATGGGAGTCGTGACGCAAGGCGTGCGCGAACGGCGGCGATCTGCGGGATGGCTGCGACCGTCGCCGCGCTCTTTCACGCCCCGATCGCGGGAGGGATCTTCGCCGTTGAGATCATCCAACGAGCAAACATGCGGTATCGGGAGCTCTTTCCGGCGGCACTCGCCGGTGCTGCCTCTGTCTGGGTCTCGCGGCTCTTCGGTTGGAAGCCGCTCATCACGATCGCGCCTCCCGGCGAGAGTTTTCCCCTCGCCATGACTCCGTGGCTTCTGCTCTTTGCCGTGCTGATCGGCTTCTTGAGCGGCGCCTTTGTTCGTGGATATGCGTTCACAGTCCGTCTCTTCCAACGTGATAACGGACATCCCGGGGCAAAAGTGCTGATTGGGATGGTCGCCACCGGAATGCTCGCCTGGTTCGTGAGCGCTGATCTCTCTGTAGCCGGGCTCACTTCCAGATTCGCTCTGGGCGCTCGGTCATCGGTCCTTGGAGTGGAAGGGTTGGTCGATCTTGGTGCGGCTCCACTCTGGGCCGTCGCTCTTATTCTGCTTCTCGTGCAGGCCGCGGGATCGTATCTGACGACCGGCTCCGGCATGAGCGCCGGCCTCACCGGCCCATCGATCCAGATTGGTCTCTTTGCAGGAGTCGCGGCCACGGCGATCTACGGTTCCCTCGGACTCTCTGCGGCGGCCGGCGGAGCCGAGGGCATGGCGTTTCTCGTCATTGGGTTGGTTGGGATGTTGGCCGGCGCGATGAATGTGCCTATCGCAGCAGCCATCCT
>JANQQY010000342.1 GCA_028284845.1 Spirochaetales bacterium | reverse complement strand
TAGGCGATTCGTGAGCGAACTGACCATCCCGGAGGGAGTGATCGCGAAGATACGGTCTCAGGCGGAGGCCGAGGCGCCGAACGAGGCGTGCGGATACCTGCGCGGCATCGACGGTCAGGTGAACGAGATGATCCAGATGACCAATGTCGACGCGAGTCCGGAGCACTTCACCCTCGACCCATCCGAGCAGTTCGCCGCAGTCCGAGAAGCGCGCGACAAGGGGGAGGAGCTTCTGGCCGTCTACCATAGCCACCCGGAGACTCCGGCCCGTATGTCCCAAGAGGATATCCGGCTCGCGAACGACACATCGATCATCTATGTCATTCACAGTCTTGCCACCGGCGATACCAAGGCGTTCAGAGTTGACCCGGAGAAGAGGGTGACCGAAGTACCCATTACCGTCGCTCAGGAGGCACCATGAGTCGTGGACGAGTCATGCCCACCGGGCGAAGGGCCCTTCTGCTCCTCCCATTCCTGTTTCTTGTCGTAGCACTCGCTGGTGCCGAGTCGTGGCTCTACGCCGTGCGGGGCGAACAGTACGCGGTTCTCGATCCCCAAAGCGGTGACACGGTTCATTCCGGGATCCTCTCCGTGGACGGGTACACCCCTTCAGCCGGTGCGGAGGTCACCATCGTGCCGACTCCGGGCGGCCGCTACGTCTTTTTCCACATACCGAGTGACGATGTCGCCGTCGTTGTAGACGCCGAGTCTCATCAGCCCGCGAGAGTCGTTGCATTGCCGGACGGCGTGCAGTCGCTTCAGTTCAGCAGCATGGGGGACACCGCCTATCTGCTTCGCGACGGCGATCGCGTCGCCGTTCCGCACAGGCGTGGTGAGTTGGAGAGCGAACAGAGTGCCGGTCCGGAGCTCGCTCCCGGTCTCGTCGCGTTCAATCGGCGCGCGACTCGGGTCTTTGGCCAGCAGGGACGCGATCTGATCTATGCCCGCGCCGCGGGCGGCGATCCCATCGCAGACGTCTCCGTTGGGAACGAAGTCCACGATTGGTACATCAGTCCGAACTTTCGCTACCTGCTGGGAGCCGCGCAGAGCGGTGACGGACTCGTACTCGTAGACGAGCAGCGAGCCCGAGTCACCGGTCGTGTGCGCGAAGAGATCGTGCCCCGTTCTGTTGGGTTCTCAGACTCGAGCCGTGAGTTCTTCGCGCTCCTCGCCGGAAACGGGGGGAGCACGATCATCGTGGGCGACGTTCCGCGGGCGAGGATCCGTGATCGGCTCGAACTCGACCGGTCCGCCGTGCGCCTCTTCCGCGACACGGATGGAGCTTTCTTCGTGCTCTACACCGACGGAAGCGTCGGCATTGGGGCAGGATCGGACGCCGAACGGATCGCGACGACCGGTATCGACGGCGGCGCGTCTGATCTCGCGCTGGTGGTGTTGAAGCCGGGGCAAGGATTCGCATGCTTCTAGAGATCGAGCGGAGATAGCGATGGTCAGTGTCATTAGTGGGATTGTGCTGGGATTTGCCGGCGGGTATGCCCTGCAGCGCGGAGGGTTTTGCATGCACTCCGCGTTCCGGAGTGTGGTGTTTGAGAAGGACCACTCCATCCTCAGGGCGTGGATTCTTGTTCTTGTGATCAACATCCCGGCTCTGCTCCTCCTCGAGCAGTTTGGCTTCGTCTTTCCGGCTCGCGCGCCGTTCTACTACCTTGCCGGCGCGATTGGCGGGCTCGTCTTTGGGATTGGAATGGTGATGGCCGGCGGCTGCGTATCAGGGACCTGGTACCGAGCTGCGAAGGGAATGACCGGCTCGCTCGTCGCCTTGCTCGGCTTTGTTGGCGGAGGATTGATTGCGACTCGGGGAGTCTTGACGCCCTTCCGTTCGTGGCTCTTTGGCTTTGAGGCGGCGATTGCCGGGGAAGAGGCTTCGCTCTTTAACCTTCCCGCCGCTGTATCGGATGGATTCTTTCCGAGCTTTGGTCTCCGGTGGGTCATCGCACTTATTGTCCTTGTTCCCCTCGTCATTTTCCTGATCCGTGCCCCCAAGAGCTCGTTCACATTGGGTTGGTCGTGGCAGCGCACCGGGCTGGTGATTGGCGGCATCGCAATTCTCGCGTGGGTCTTCTCAACTCTCGAGTTCCGCGACTACGGACTAAGCATCGTCCAACCGACAAACGCGATCTCCACCCTCCTTTTCTTTGGTGAGTCGGACGGGATCAACTGGGCAAGTTGGTTTCTGATCGGGCTCGTACCCGGTGCATTTGTTGCCGCGTGGGTAGGCGGGGATCTGAAACTTCGCATCCCCAGCGCGTCGCGCCTCGTTCAGAACCTGGCGGGAGGCGTTCTCATGGGCGTTGGAGCGAATCTCGCGGGGGGATGCAACATCGGCCACGGAATCACGGGCATAAGTGTTCTTTCGATTGGATCTATCTGGGCAACCGTCGCAACGATGGGCGGAGTCTGGGTAGCAACGTGGTTTGTCTTTGCGCGGGCTCGGTCAACCGCCGGTTCGCCACAAGCTGCCTGAGCGTTCAGGCGCGGAGGAGATATGAAGAAGAGAGTTTTGATTGCAGCGGGCCTGCTTGTCCTGAGTGTCCTTGCCTGGGCAGGTGGTGGAATCGAGCCGGAGCTCGAGTCGATTCTTGTTGAGAGTGAGTGGCTCGAGAGCACCATCGACCACGAGAATCTGGTCCTTATTGATACGGGCCGTTCGCCTGACGAGTATGCCGCCGGACACATTCCCGGCGCATTGCTCTTTGATCGCGAGAGCTACTACCAGACTGTTGACGGCACGCCCGGCATGTTCCCGGGAGTCGATGTGGTGAGCGAAGCGCTGCGTGAGCTCGGCGTGAACAACGACTCTGTTATCGTCGTCTACGATCCCGGCCATGGGCTCTGGGCGACGCGTCTCTTCTGGACCCTCGAGGTCCTTGGTCATGAGAACGTTGCTGTGCTGAACGGTGGATATGGCAAATGGGCGGACGAGTCTCGATCTCTCTCCACCTCCGCGCCGCAGTCGGTTTCTCGTGGCAGCTTTGAACCCGAGTTCCGGTCCGATCTCGTGATCTCAGGCGAAGATCTCGCGGCGGACTTGGACGAGATCGTCGTTGTTGATACCCGATCTGCGGGCGAGTTCGCGGGGACCGACGTCCGTGCCGATCGTGGTGGCCACATTCCTGGCGCCGTGCATCTCGACTGGTCTCTCAACAATACCGGCGAATCGGTGAACACCTTCCTGCCGGTGGACGAACTCGAAGAGTTCTACGATGTTCAGCTGGCATCCGACAAGAACGGACGAGTTGTCACGCACTGCCAGACAGGCGTCCGTGGCGCACACACCTACTTTGTGCTGCGGCTCTTGGGGTACGAGGAAGTCGCCTTGTACGACGGCAGTTGGATCGAGTGGGCTAACTCGCCCGAGTTCCCAGTCGCCTCGGAGGGGTAGGATGAGCGACCAGTCGGTTGATCAAGAACTCGACCTCTCCGGTGAGGTCTGCCCCTACACCTTTGTGAAGAGCAAGCTCGCGCTTGAAGAACTCGACAACGGACAAGTCCTTCGAGTCATCGTCGACAATAGCGAGAGTGCGAGTAACGTTCCCAAGAGTCTCTCCCTTGAGGGGCACGAGATCTTGAGCCTCGATCAAGGCAAGGGTCGGTGGGAGATCACGGTTCGTAACGTCGAGCAGTAGGGTGGGGCGCGCCGTACTCTACGGCGGCGTGACCTGTTCGAGCAGCCCGATGATCGCCTCGCGCGTGAGTCGGTGCTGTTCGTCCAGGGTGATCGATCGCTCCCCATCCTCTGCCTGCGGGCCGTATGTCCCGAATCCGGCGTGATTCCCGCCTTCAATCATGACGTAGCTTGTGGATGCCGGGAGAAGCTCGGTTGTGTTCTCTCGGTCTTCGCGAGTCGCGAGCCCGTCCTCGCTCGCCCACACTGAGACAACCTTGAGCGATGACGAGGAGAGATCGTCCGCAGGGTAGCTCCCCAAGAGAAAGAGTCCCTCCAC
>JANQQY010000326.1 GCA_028284845.1 Spirochaetales bacterium | reverse complement strand
GCGCTCCGGGGCAGACGGTAGGCGTTTCAGTATTCACCGACTCGTTGATCTCTGAACTCGGACTGTCGCGGAGCGCGCTAAGCCTCGCATACACAATCGGCACGCTTGTCAGCGCCTCTCTCCTCTCGCGCGCCGGACGACTCTACGACCGGTATGGGGCCCGAATCGTTGCGACCCTTGCTGCGGCAGGACTCGCAGCCACCCTCGTCTACCTCTCGTTCTCCGCCGACACGACGAGGCTCATCGCCGGCGGGGCGTCGGAACGCTTCCAAGCGGCCACGGCCTTCGCGGTGATCACCCTTGGATTTTTCCTCGTGCGTCTGACAGGCCAAGGGGTTCTGACGATCGCCTCCAGGAACATGGTGCTCGAGTGGTTTGAGGCGAGGCGAGGACTCGCGAACGCCATTATGGGGGTCTCGATCTCCTTTGGATTCTCGTACGCTCCGCGCATCTTTGATGCAGCACTCACCAGCTTCTCCTGGCAGACCGCGTGGCGGTTAATCGCACTCGCGATGGCTACGTTCGCCGTCCTCGCCGCCATTCTCTTCCGCGACACGCCGGAGGCGCACGGCCTCCTACCCGACGGCGGGGCGGTCGCCACGAAGTCAACGACCCACCCCGAGTCGGCGGTTGCGACACCGTTCACGCTTCGGGAGGCACGCCGGACCTATGCGTTTTGGGTCTTTGGCGGAGGTCTCTTTATGGGTGCGCTTCTGCTGACGGCCTATACCTTTCACATCGTCTCCATCTACGAGGACGCCGGAATCGAGCGGTCTGCGGCGATCGCTCTTTTTTTTCCGGCATCGATTGTAGCCGTGGTCTTTCAGTTTGCAGGGAGCTGGCTTTCAGATCGAATGAAGTTGAAGTACTTCCTGGCGCTCCAAATGCTCGCCCTGGTCGCGGTTAGCATAGCAATCGTTACCCTGAGTCCGGGCGCGCCGGTGATCGTTGCAGTCGCGGCCCATGGAATAGCCCAGGGCGTCTTTGGGATTACCGGATCAATCACCTGGCCGCGGTTCTATGGCCGTCAGCACCTTGGCGCCATTTCCGGTTTCGCCGGAGCACTGACGGTCGCCGGTTCGGCGTTGGGGCCGTCGATGTTCAGTCTCGGCCGCGACCTCACCACGTCGTACGCAGGCGCGGCGCTGATGTGCGGCACAATCGCACTTGCCTTGTTCATTGGGTCGTTCTGGGCCAATCGACCCATGCACCCCTCTGCGTCGGTTGTCCCATCGGCTGACTGATTGCTTATTTTTGAACGATGACAATGAACGATCTGGGCGTCGCGGCTACCAATGTCCTGAAGACCTTTCCAGCGGCGAAGCCCTCCGGTCCAAGAGTTGTCGCACTCGCCGGCGTTAGTCTGCGGATTGGCAGAGGCGAGGTGTTCGCCATTGTAGGCCCCTCCGGATGTGGGAAGACGACTCTCCTGCGATCGATCGCGGGTCTGGAGGAGCCTGAGCAGGGCCGAATCGAGATCAACGACCACTTGGTGTACGACGCCACCTCAGGCGCGAACGTTGCAGCCCAGCATCGCGGCGTGGGGATGGTCTTCCAGAACTACGCTCTCTACCCGCACCTGACGGTCGAGGAGAACATTGGATTCGGATTGCGATCACGAAAGGTTCCAAAGGCACAGGCGGCGCCGAAAGTCGCCGAGGCTCTCAGGCTCGTTGAGATGTCCGAGTTTGCCAAACGGAGCCCCGCCGCCCTTTCCGGCGGACAGCAACAGCGAGTCGCGGTGGCGCGAGCGATCGCCGGCGACCCGACTCTCCTCCTCCTCGACGAACCGCTCTCCAACCTGGATCCGCTCCTCCGCAAAAACGTACGTACGGAGTTAAAACGCCTGCTCGATCGGCTTGATATCACCTGTATCTTTGTGACCCACGATCAGGAAGAGGCGATGATCTTAGGCGATCGTATCGCCGTGATGAACCAGGGACGCGTCGAGCAGATTGGAACGCCTGACGAGATCTACGCGCAGCCCGCCTCTCTGTTTGTGGCCGGGTTCACGGGTCGACCAACGACCAACCTCATTGAAGGGGTCGTGGACTCCTACGAGGGCGGCCACGTTCTTGTCCCGGTGGACAGCTCCCTCCGCATGATTCCGCTCGCCGCCGACTTTGACGAGTATCGCGGCCAGCGAATCACCGTCCACGTTCGGCCGGAGGACGTTGAGATCCTTCCGCGAAACGAGGAGAGGGCCGCCGCGCGAGTGGTGAGCGTGCTCCCGGAAGGAGGGCACACCTTTGTGCATTTTGATATTGGTGCGAGCGGGTCGGCACTGGTCGCACGGTGCGGACCCACGGAGATTGCGAAGGACGAGGTCGACTCCACGCGGGCCGTTCGCTTCTCTCGCGGGACCATCTACAGCCCGGAGTCGAAGATGCTTCTGGGCTCGTTCGAGGCCCGATAGAGCGGCAATCGGCGCACCTCGGCGCTACAGCCCAGGAAAGATCTCCGCGGCCTCGTCGATATCCGAGACGCCAACTTCCCGTCTCTCCCTGCTCGATGTAAATGCCATCTGAAGGACACGATGCATGGAATAGGCCTGCCGACTGGTGGTCCCAAGCGTCGACAGGATCTCGTCTCGCTCTCCATCTGACCGGGCAGTTGCGACCGCCTGAAGGGCGCGATAGATGTGCGTGTCGCCGGAGGTATCGTCGGAGAAGGCCGGACGTTCGACGACCCATTCGTTCGGGCGCCGCTCGGTTCGAAGCTCGACGCCGTCCATCTTGATCGTTGATTTGAGAGAGCCCTTCATGCCAAGAAGCACGATCGAGCTGTGGTAGGCGTGGTGACTGATGTTGGCAAACTCAAAGGTAAAGGTGAGCGGGCCATCGGTTCGGGCGAGGAAGACCATGTGCTCTTCCACGTCGTAGACGACGTCCGCGGGAAGGTCGTGCGGGAACTGCTTGTAGACCTGGGCCGAGACGCTCGTCACTTCAGGCCAGTCGGTCAAATAGAAGGCCCGATCCATGAAGTACATGCCCATGTCACCGGAGATTCCGGTGGTCGCCTTGCTTCGATCGGCGAACCATCGGCTCGCCGGCTGAAACTCGATTCCAGGTCGGCCACGCCCACGCAGATGCTTCACGTCCACCCGGTAGACGTCACCGATCCTCCGCTCGTCCATGTATTCCCGCATGAGTCGACCGTCCTTCGCGCGGAACCGCGAGGGGGTGAAGAACGCCCGGCGCCCATTCGCTCGCTCGGCCTCAAAGATCCTCTGGAAGTCGGCAAGGTGAAAGCAGACCGGTTTCTCGCTGTAGACATACTTGCCCGCCTCAAGCGCTCGTACCGTCTGATCAAGGTGGAGGAACGGCGGGGTCGTCACGGCAATAACGTCGAGCTCCTCCATCTCGAGCATCTCTTCGTATCGCGCAAACGTCTTTGCGCCCGGTGCGCCGAACTCATCGGCGCGAGCCTTCGCGAGTGACTCGTCGATATCGCAATAGGCAAGCGGCAGGACGCCGGCCTCCTGCATCGCGCGCGAGTGCGTCTGGCTGATCTTCCCGCACCCAACGATTCCGATTGCTGCTCTACCGTCTCTCATGAAGCACTCCGAACGATCGCGGCATCCACGATTGTCTTGATCTCCGGGAGCTGACCCGTGAGGTCGTCCGGGATGATCGATTCAAAGGTGATTGGTCCATCGTAGCCCGCATTCTTATAGATCGAGATCAGTCGATCAATGTCCCATCCAATGAGGGAGCCGTCGTCATCAATCCCTTTGACTTTGAGGTGCGAGTTTGTGGCGTGCTCTGCCATTTTCGCAGCGCCGGCATAGACAAAGTTCTGGGGATTCGGGCGGGCTTCATGAAACCCCGGGAGCTGGTTTGACGGGTCGGGACAAGCAGTGACCCATGGGGATCCGATCTGTTTGATAACGAATACTACGTCGTTGGCAGACATAAAGACGGTACTGTGATTCTCCAGAGCCAGGTAGACCTCGGCCTCGGCCGCAACGCGTTCTACCTCCGCGATTCCCTCGAGGACCAGCTTCTCTTGCTCCTCCGGACGATCAGCGTCCGAGAAGTAGCCTGTCAGCAGTCGAATGTTCGGTACCCCAAGCTCGCCGGCGAGTCGTATCCACTTCTTCAAATCATCGACCATCGGCTGTCGTGCGGTCGGGTCGAGAAACGAGAAGTCGTTATAGGTCGAGAGGCAGTGGATCTCCACGCCCTGATCACGTCCGAAGGCTTGGAGCTCTTTCAGGGCTTCCAAATCGTCGGTACCGATGTCTTTCTGAATTCTTCCCGGCCCGCCGGTCATGATTTCGACCGAGGCAAACCCGTGCGAGCCGACCTCTGAGAGAAACTCCCGAGGTCCAAAATCGTCGTCCTGGAATCGGTCTCGGTAACTGTAGCTATGCATTGCAGAATGCATCTGCGCCTCCATCGTTGTCAGTATTGTAGCGTCACGCGCGAGGTCCGGTCGATGGAGGCGAAGACCCCGGTTCCCCAGGGTCCTCGCTGCAATCGCTCGGGCTAGTTGCCCCAGAGCTCCATCTGCTCGTCCATGAGATCAGAGACACGCTGCGTGAGTCGGTCTACACCCTCCTCCTCCATGTTCTCGATCAGCTCGGCCCATCGAGCCTCAAACTGACCCTCCGGCGCGATGATCGCCTGAATGACATCTCGCTTCACGACGTCTTGAACACGGTTGAAGAGGACACGGGTCTCTTCGTCGAACTTGCTCGTGATCTGCGACTCACTTGGCCATGGGCGAAGGGGATAGTCCTCCGGCTGCGGAAAGAAGTCGCCAAAGGTCTGCACGCCGTAACCGTCGAGGACCTGGAGGTCGACCTCGTGGTAGTTCGTCCGGACGTCCGCGGGCGAGTCGACGGTGTAGTAGTTTGCGCCGGTCTCGTCGCGAGAACCCGAGAAGAATGCCGGGAGGCTCGCACCAAAGATCCCGAACCCGTACTGTTCGCCGGCACCCTCGGGGTCTGAGAGAATGAGCTCGCGATACTCCGGGAACATCTGGCGTCGGCCGTCCACAACCTCGTAGTGTTCGCCTTCAAAGCCCCAGTTCCGTGCGATCTGGGCTGCGTCTGAGACGTAGAAATCGAGGAATCGGATAAACGCCTCAGGATCACGGTTCTCAGTTGTAAGAAGCATAGATGCTGTCGCGATCTGCAGGGCTCTGCTGCCCGCATTGGTGCTCGGCATCGTTCCCTCGTTGGTAGTAACCGGGTAGGCGCCGTACGTTCGGTTTAACCTGCCCTCGTTCCGGAGCGCCGCTTCACCGGGACCGAACTGCCATCCCATGTCCGTCAAGCCAAGGACGCGTCCGGTTGAGACTTTCGCCCGGTACTGATCGAGGGTCTGGGTAAAAGCATCACGATCAATGACACCATCGTTCCACATGCGATTGAGCCACGCGTAGTACTGCTTCTCTTCAGGTCGCATGATGCGGTACCAGACTTCTCGAGTATCAGGATCAACCCAGAACTCTCCGCTCGACTGGAGGCCGGAAGCCATCATGCCGGGGTTGGTAAGCGAGATGATCCACCGCCACTGATCGGTCAGCATCGTCATGCCGATCGTCGGCTGCCCGTCGATCTCGGGATACCTCTCGAGGTAGGTCTTGATGGCGTTCTCGTAGTCCTCGAGGGTATTGATCTCCGGATACCCAAGCTCGATGACAACGTCGTGCTGGAGGAAGAACCAGTTGTTGACGTCAAAGACTTCTCTCGTGACATCAAGCCTGGGGAGGAAGTATCTACCCGGATCTTCCTGACTCCACTGCAGGGTCCGCCAGGTGTTGTTCTCCTCGAGTCGGCGCCTCAAGGTGGGCGCATGCTCGTTGATCAGATCAGTCAGCTCGAGGGCGTACTCGGCTTCGATAAACGGGCTCGCGTCGCTTCCACGAGTGCTGACCGCGTCCGGCAAGTCACCGCTCGCAATCATCAACGCGACCGCCTCATTCTCATCGCCGACGCTGTGGACGACCTGTAGGTCGATTCCAGACTCTTTGGCCAGCCACGCGCCGATCACGCCGCGAGCGCTCATCACATAGTCTTCGCCCGGAGCGATGACACGCATCAGGAAGGTTGGGGGTCCCTCGGCACCCTCCTCCGAACCTGTCGCCACAAGGGGCATCGCCGAGATCGCAGCGATTGCAATCAGTAAGAAAACACGCTTCATAGAAACCTCCTTCCCCGAAGGGAGTATCTGCTCGGCTTGCGCCGATCGTTGCTGATCATCAACTCTTCACTGCGCCAAGAGTGAGGCCACTCACGAAGTACCTCTGCAGAAACGGGTAGACGAGGAGGATGGGTACCGTCGCGACCATCGTCATCGCCATGCGGAGGCTCTGCGGAGAGACCATCGCCGCGCGTCGCCCCAGGTCCTCGAGTTGTTGGAGATCGTTCCCGCTTGAGTACTGGAAGTTCGCGAATGCAAGAATCTTCCGGAGTTCGTACTGGAGCGTCGTGAGGTTGGGGTTATTGGTGTTGTAGAGGTAGACATCGAACCATTGGTTCCACTGGAAGACGCTCGCAAAGAGAGCGATCGTGGCGAGGACCGGAACCGAAAGGGGAATGATGATTCTCGTGAAGATCACGATGTCATTCGCGCCGTCGAT
>JANQQY010000324.1 GCA_028284845.1 Spirochaetales bacterium | reverse complement strand
GCGCTCCGGGTGCGGACATCGAAGTCCTGATCGTTGCCAAGAGCAATCATCAAGTGCCACAGCACGTCGACCGTCAGGAGGTTGCGGAAGCCGCCGTGGAGTTCCTGACTCGGCCGTGACAATTGCGGTATTTCTTGCCGCTTCCGCAGTAGCACGGCTCTTCCGGATCGGTCGCATTGGGGTCCCAGAGGGGACCGGCGAGTCCTCGCTCAGCGTGGACCGACTCCGCAAGCGTTCGTAGCGTTGGTATCGATTTGTCGTAGAAGGCGCGCCACCCCTCGCAGAGCCAGCTGCCCTCATCTGTTGCCGAGTGCGCGCGATGCTTCACGCAGTCACCGGAGCAGTAGGCAAGGTGTTTGCACTCCGTGCACACGGGATTCCACTGCGACTTGGCGCCGGCGAACTTGCTTCTGATGGGGCCCCGTTCCATGGTACCCCAATCGCTTTCTGCGATATTCCCCAGGCGGAGGTTCGGATCTACGTAGAAGTCGCACGGGTAGACGTCTCCGGTGTGCTCGACCACGTAGTAGGAGTCACATCTGCCGCCCATCGTGCACATCGTTCGCGCCCCATCCAGGAGGAACTGCATGAGGGAGTCGTGATGACGAATCGAGATCTTCCGGACATCGGTCGGGTACCACTGGTCAAAGATCTCTGAGAGAAACTCGCCCCACTCTTTGCCCGTTATAGAGAAGGGTGCCTGTTCGCCGGCCGGTGTGAACTCGACGCAGGGAATGAACTGCATAAAGTCGAATCCGAGGCTGCGCAGGTAGGTGTAGACCTCGCCGGCTCGCCGCACATTTGCTTGGCTCACAAGCACCAGGACGTTGACCGCAACGCCCGCCGCACGAAGACGATCGATGGAAGAGAGCACAAGGTGATGTGTCGTCTTCCCGGAACGTGTCAGTCTGTATGCGTTGTGGACATCAGGCGGACCGTCAAGGCTTGCGCCCACGAGAAACTGGAACTCGGCCAGGTGTGCCGCGAGCTCCTCTGTGATCATGGTCGTGTTGGTCTGGAGGCCATTGGCGATCTGCACCCCCGGACGCCCGTGCTTCTGCTGAAACTCGGTCACCTTTCGAAAGAAATCGACGCCCATGAGGGTCGGCTCACCACCCTGCCACCCAAAGCTGTAGACAGGTTGATCGGTGGCCAAATATCCGGAGATGAGCCGCTCCAGCACCTCGTCCGACATCCGGTGAACGTTTCTATCCGGGTAGAGTCCCTGCTTCTTGAGGTAGAAACAGTAGGTGCAGGCGATGTTGCAATCGGCACCTGCCGGCTTCACAAGGAGCGAGAAAGGTTGCTGGGAGGGTCGTTTGGCACGACGGCTTCTTCCCATCGCGCCGAGTGTAGCGGCCCGACCAACGACTGACAATGGGAAGTCGCTTTTGTATACTTGCCGCCATGCTCGGTTTCCTCGTGAAGAAGGCGTTCTTCGACATGTGGGATCACTTCCTCGCGGTTGTCATCCTCAATCTTGGGTTTATTCTGATCATCACGCTCACCCCACTCGCCGCGCAGGCACTTGCGCCCCTCTCGGTTGCCGGGTCACTGGCATCGTTCGCACTAGGGGGCGCCTTGTTGTTTGTCTACTCCGGCGTGGCCTCAATGGCAGCGCGGGATATCGCGAACTATGAACGTGCCGAATTCAAGAAAGTCATTGGATACCTGAAGGAGACCTGGAAATCGAGCCTGATTATTGGTGCGATCTGGTTAGCCGTGACGGTCGTTGTTGTATTTGGCTTCCCATTCTACGCACAGATTGGAGGCTGGATCGGCCTTCTCGCTCTGGTGTTTCTCTTTTGGGCGATCGTAATCTGGTCACTCGCGAGCCAGTTTTACTTCCCGGTTCGAGCGCAACTCGACCACGAGCCTCGGAAGGTCATTCGAAAGTCATTTGTCCTCTTCTTTGACAATACCTTCTTCGCCATTGTCCTTGGCGTCCTGACGATCGTGGGGTTCGTTCTGAGTGGATTCACCGCCTTTCTGATCCCAGGCATGACGGCGCTTCTCATTCTGCATCAGGTCGCCCTGAAGCTGCGTCTCCTGAAGTACGACTACCTTGAGGAGAATCCTGAGGCGAGTCGACGCGACATCCCGTGGGACGCACTCCTTATTGACGAACGGGAACGCGTAGGAAAGAGAACATTGCGCGGAATGATCTTCCCCTGGAAAGAGTAGCTATCTGCGCTGCTGTAAGCCAAGATTCGCGAGGTAGATTGCACCCACTGCCTGGCCAAACTGAGCCACGGTGTACTCCTCATTCGCGGCAAGATCTTTCATGAGCTTTGTATGAGCAACGTCCTCGTTTACCGCAACGAGCTGTAGACCGCTGGTACGTTTGCTTGCACCCTCAGATAGCAATTCGAATGCCCTACTCACCTTCACGAACCGGCCAAAGAGGTAGCGGCGCGTGAGCCCGGTATCCATGATACGTTCGGTCTCTTCGGAAACGATCGCAACGACCTCCCCAATCGCACGAAAGACATCCGCAACGCTCTCGTCTTCCGAAGCACGCTCCATCAGCCACGCAAGAAACGGCTTGCGCAGATCCTTCGGTTCCTCCGGCACGGCACGCACGCCATTTGTCTCCCGAACGTAGCCGGCATCAGCAGCGGCCTGCCGCATCTCAGCACTCGCGAGCCGATCAAAAAAGCGAAATGCCGCCGCTTGGCTCGCGATTTTCTGCGGCGTCCCCGAGAGTCCCGTGTTGGTGTTGGCGATCGACCGGAGGTCGGCCGGATCGAGGGCGCGATCGCCATCGCTCCCGACATCGAGAATCAGATTGTACAGCTCGAGCGGAATCTCCGGAATCGTCCCGTCCGCAAGCGCCAGCCCCGATCCCAAGTCGGTGCCAAGGGTGTGGGCAAATACCCCCTGTTGCGCCGTTGTGTCGCCCGCGGCTGCAAGCTCCACGGCGGCCGTGAAGGCGGCCATTGGGCCATCGTTGGTGTTCATGACCACGCCCGTCCGGGTAAGGGTCTCGAGTCGTGCGTTGAGCGTAGTGAGCTGTTCGAACTGCTCCTCGAAATCACGGCCGGTGTTCAGACGCATTGCGCGAGTCTTTGGCACCTCGCCACCAACGATCCGATTTCGAACGACCACATCCGGGAAACAGAGTCCAATGGCATCGATTGCTGGTTCGTTGAGGTAGCCGGACTCCTCTCCAAGTCGCAGTGCGGCCTCGATCTCTTCCATCGAACTCTCTGGTCGAAGAGCCAGTTCAACCGCGGCCGCGAGCTGCTCCGACCCGGACCGTGTCATCAACTCGCGCACAAGGCTCATCAATCGGACCACACCGATCATCGGATCGATGATCTTCTCAACCTCCGCGTAGGCGCCGGGATTCCAGTCGTACTCCTTGAGGGCGACAATTCGTCCGTCGACCGCGAGGATAGCTTTGATGTCGGTCCCGCCGATATCCATCCCACAAACGGAGAGGTCGTCAAGACCTGTGGTGACGCGTGCAAAGACCTCTGTTGGTTTCGTGCGAAACGAGACGGGGTGCTCTGATTGCTGATCGACGACCCCTGAGGAGAGCAGCTCGATCGAGAACGGCCCGCTCTCTGGATGAAGGGCAGTGAGCATCCGATCGAGCATGTTGACGATTCGACCGTACCCGGTGCGGCTCTCTCGTGACCGTCCGATCTGGAAGAGCTCAATGACCTCTGCAAGTAAGTCCAGCGTGGATTGGTCCGTTGCATGCAAATGAAGGCGCGTGCCGCCCAGTGATGCCAGACGATTGTAGATCTCCGCCGCGAGATAGCGCTTGGTGAGCTCGCGCGGATGGTCAATCACACCGCGGGGAACCACAAGATCAAAACCGTGCGT